>JBBTUM010000052.1:5897-16096 GCA_038063795.1 Patescibacteria group bacterium
CAGGGTGTTGGATTACACTTTGCCTCTTCTACCTGCCGACAAGCCACGGTACCTCATGGGAGTCGGGTATCCCGAGCAGATCGTTGAGGCGGTGAAACGAGGGGTCGATATGTTTGATTGTGTGATACCTTCACGAGAAGGGAGGCACGGGAGGTTGTTTGTATGGAAACGCTCCCGTCATTCTGGGAGGACCCTGAGCGAGCGGAGCAAGCCGAAGGGGACTGATAGAATCCCGATGAAACGAACACGAGATTCTATCGCTTCGCTCCAGAATGACAGCTTCTACGACACCCTCAACATTCGCAATTCTGAATTCAAGTCAGACACCAAGCCAGTCGATCCGACGTGTGATTGCCAGCTGTGTAAAAATTACTCACGAGCATTTTTGTATCAAATGTTCAAGACAGAGGATTGGCTGGGATCCAGATTGGCGACTATACATAATTTGCGGTTTTACTTACAATTAATGGAGAGGATTCGGTTAGATATTAATAAATCTGAATTATGATGGTAAAGGAATTTTTTAAACCAACAAAAGGTAAGATTCTGTTGGTTATATTACTGGGCATAGTGAGTGCATTAATATTTCTAATTGGGTATGCCGGGCCTCGAGGAGATGCACCGACGACCATGTATTTTGTTGCTATGGCTATTTTCGCTCTGCCTTGTGCCGTAATCCTATCTATGATATGGGCTGTTGATCCAACCGCTTGTGCAAGGATGTGCAAAACACTATTAGATCCAGGAATGTGTGACTGTTATCCCGATGCTACATTTACCATTGATTCAAAGCTAGCGCTATTATTTTTAATAGTAATGGGGATACTATATTGGTACCTCCTTGCCTGCCTCATCGATTGGCTTCTCTCGCTTCGGAGGAAGCACCCTCCCCAAACCCCCGCCCGGCAATCGCCTGACGGCTCAAGCCGGATGGCGGGCGGGCCGCCGTAATCTTAATTCTTCGATAGCTTGCTGCTGGATCGTATCAGGAGTGCTATACTGAAAGGGCTGGTATGAAATGGATTCTTGGATCAGTGATCGTAATAGGTATTATCGCAGTGCTTGTTGCACCGAGTTTTTTAACGACACTCGATCGCACGATTCACGTACCGCAAGACACGGAACAGGTCATCGATGACTCGTATATTGTGCCTGACTATACCGGTACACGCATATCATGTGATTGCAGCACTGCGTGTCCTGGCGACTATGCATAACGCCGATTCCCGCTCGTCGCTGATCGATACTGATTGCCCAGGCGAGTTTAATTCAGGATGCAAGCCCGGATATCAAATTTTCCCTGTGCTGATGGAACGACTGAGAAGTGCTATACTGAAGGGGCTAGTATGAAGCTATATCAATCAAAAATGGGGAGGCGCTTGGCCCTGGTATATTTGGTTGTGTCTATAACTTTGATCCTTGGCTGCGGTGACAATAACTCGCTGGGTTGCTCCTATGCAGGTATAATGATCTTCCCCCTGGCGGTTTTGATACCTCCTGTTACCACTGAGATACCGGATATATATAATAAGTTAGCTCTGATCATCCTAGTTCTCATTCACGCGGAGGTAATATACCTTATAGTTTTTGTCATCGAGAAACTGATGAGGAGAATGAGACTGCCGCGTTCAAAAGTTGGATGGTATTTCGTAGTCGTTTACCTATTTCTTTATTTCATCTCGTACATTCTTGATGAGACTATTTTTCGACGTAACTACGATGGTACTTTTTGGGGGTATTCTGCAAGAGAGGCATTTACTTTTTGGTTCTTGATTATAAACTCTTTATTTACGGAGTCTATTCAGCGTGATTTTCGTCAATCCATCCAGCCTCTTGGTTTTATTTTTTCTCTCGGGACAGTCTACTTCATTGGTGCTTATATAGAAAAATTTCGCAAGCCTCAAGTCAGAGAGGAGGAGCGTTAGGGTATTAACCAGCCGTAAGGCTGGTCGCGTTGGATATTGTTTCTTTTTTTATGTCACTCTTAATGTTATGATTGAGCTAGTCATATGAAGGACCTATTGTTACTCATCCTTTCGTTGTCACTAGCTGGCTGCTGGGCTACTCGGCAGCAGCTACCTTCTTCGGCAGCGAATACCAACGCTGCGCCGTCGACCGGGTCGTACGATAAGTGCCTCGAGGATTGCGAGGAACGATTCGGAGCCGTTGGCGTATACGACCAACTGTCGCCGTCGTCGTTCGGCACGGCGGAGGGGCGGGACTGCATAGAAAACTGCAAGGCAACATATTTCCCTGAGCGATACGTATCGGGCCAGGGAGGGTCTCCGACTGAGATCATACCCTACGGCCAAGAGTGTTCGGTCGATACTGACTGCGTGTGTGTATCTAACGCGCCTGACAAGTGCGGTGAGGTTGGGCAGGAATGGAAATGCGTGGGCGGTCTCTGTCAGCTGCGGTAGTGCGTCCCATTCGGAGATACGATTTGTTTAAGTATGTATCCTCAATTCCCTCCGGGGAGTTTAGTGTGAAATGAGTTTTAGACAATTTTTTAGGTTCAGCAGCAAGAAGGTTTCGACCGTCGTCGTACTCGCCGCGGTGTGGCTTGTTATGTCATATGTGTTTGCATTGACAAGCGTCAGGGAGCCAGTTACGTCGGGTATCGTCAGGGGCAGTATCGAAACTTTCTTTGCCATACTGCATCTGCCAAACTATCTTGCGTATAAGTTCGGTTCTATCATCTATGCCGCGCCACTGACGTATGTGACTGGGGCCATTTGGTGGTATCTGCTGGCATGTATCCTTGAATGGTTTCGTGAGGTACGATCACGTGGCAGGGGCTAAAGGGGCGGACTAATCTTCCTTTGACAGGGCGGTGCCGTGATGTTAGGCTCGTCATAGGGCAAGTACCATTGTTCATTGTTCCTTTTTCAGCGAGAGGGGCGCCATGAAAGCGCTGGAGAATGTCGTTGCGTTCAACGAACTCGTCGGAGATGCCGTTGCCACGGATCACGCCATGCAGCGTTTCATCACTCGCCATCCCGATCTGCATAAGGTCAGATCACCTCAGCGCGACACCATCAGGACGCTGATGCGTTCTTCATTTGAGCGCGCCGAGCTCATCACCAGCGGCAAGCGTGCCGGACTTCAGAAGCGCGCGGACGATAGCCCCCTGCTCACTCTGGAGGACCGTGCTCTGAGGCTACGTTTCGTTATCGACCTCGATGACCCGCCGAAGATCGTCACCGTGCTCGGAGCCTTCGACGAGGGAGCTCTCCTTTGTTCCATCGGCGAGATCATCCAACAGAAGAGGACCTAGTGGTGCTCACAGACGTGCGTGGGGCCCCGGCTATTACCGTCGGGGCCTCTTTTCGTAACGCTTCACCGTAGGTTTGACAATCATCCGTGAGACCGTGTACGGTGATATGAGTGGATCCAGGGAAGCAGGCGGTGAGACCAGCATGGGACATCGCTCCCTTGGCACCGATCTTGCCCTTGGGTCCACTCTCTCAAAAAAAGGAGGCCTCGACATGTTCGAACCTAGCATCTGGTGGTCTCCTGACGAGCGCCAGAAGGTCATAAACGAGTTGACTGGGATCGTTAAGAAGCGAGCGTCGGCCGGGAAGGCCATACCAGGTAGAGTGGTGTACGATTGGGCCCACCGGATCTACCTTGTTCTGAACGAGACGCCCGCTTTTCTCCAGGAGCATCGAGAGCAGATTCTCCACAAGGATCTGGTGCAGTCATGACCACTTGCAACGGCCCGCTATCACAACAGATGGCGGGCTTTTCATTTCTCGCGCTGATTCGGGAGTCTACTCTTGACTCGGTCTGTCAGTTAGGTTATTCTTTACCGTTTATTCTTTCACAACAGAAGTATTAACCGTTCCGATAGAGTGGGGGCGCGTCGGCCATGTGGTTGATCCCGGTATTCTTGAAGGTGTTGTTCGGGAACATCGTGACCCCCATCGTTCTTAAGAAAGTTACGAGTCAGGGGTCACGCAGCAGGCGATTTAGGTCGCAGTACATCTTTGCATCTGTACTCGTCTGGGCGACCGTTCTTCTGATGAGCGGCGGCAACATCGCATGGCCGTCGTTCGGTCTCGTGCTGCTCATCGGGTTTCTGCAGAGCTTCGGTACGTACTGCTACTGGCATGCAATCAAGATCAGCGTATCAAAGACCGCGGTCACGACCCAGTTCGATGATTTACTGGGTATGATCATGGGGTATGGCTTCCTGGGCGAGGCCTACTATCTGCGGAATGCACCGCTCGCCACTGGTATTGTGCTATCTCTCGCCAGTGTGTTCGTGTATGTGTGGTTGCGTGTCACCGTCAAGAAAGGAGACGCGAACTCGGAACTTGCGAGACAAACTTCAGACAGCGATCGCGCTCTTGCTATGTGGGTCGCGGGGTATAGTGTCCTGTGGGGGCTTGCCTACTTTTCGTTGCGCTTCTTCGCGCTTCGCGAGGTGCCTCACTCGACCTTCTTACCCGCCTGGTATACGGGCGCGCTCATCGGCTCTCAAGTGGTCTTTTGGACAGCTGGAGAGAAGGAACGCGGCGAACGGTTAACAGTACGCGACCACCTGGCATCAGGATTGCTCGCCGTACTCATCGTCTCCTCGCTTGCGTTCCAGTACTGGGCGTCGAAACTCACGCCCATTACGGTACACCAGCCCATTTACCAGGTCACGGAAATGATCTTTCCGGCGCTCATAGGTCTCTTCTACTTCAAGGAGATCAAGGCGCTCACGAAATCCGGTAAGGCTGCTTTCGTGCTCGGGGCCGTGGGTATGCTGCTTATCGCCATGAGTTACCGATAGTTTGGACGCTCAAATGGAGGGGAGCCAGATGATGAAGGCAAAGAGTCTTCGGCTTCAGCGTTCGAGCGACGACCCTCGGGCCGGCAGCATGAGCAAGCGCCTCGCGCTCATCTTGCTCATCGTGGCGCTCGTCGCCACCGTCCGCATTCCGGTCGCCCTCGCTCTGCTCTAGCGACCCGTTCGCTCGGGGGAGGCCCGCCCGCTCGTCATTCCGCACTTTGGGATGCGAGCGGGTTTTTTTTATTTGACAGGCGATACGGGCTGTGAGATACAGAAGCTGTTGAGTACCTTTTCATAGCATGGAGGACCGGATGGATCGAGCGATTACCATTGTCGTGCTTGACGAGCACCGAGAACGACTCCGCGCGGTATGCGATTTTTTGCGAGTGGTTGGTTATCAGAATATCATCCCGGCGGTCACTCCCGATCAGATACCCCGTCTGGTACTCGGTGAAACTGACGAGCTGTTGCTCATCAATGATCTCGCCGTTCCGCCGGAAGGCAGCAGCGTTCTTGCTGCGATGCGCGCTGTTCGCGCACGTGAACCGGTGGTCAGGTTCAGAGTACGGAGCGCGACAGCGAGTTTCACCGCGACGAGCTACTGCGGATTCGCATGTTTCATCCAAAATGGGCAAGGAGCTCCGGTGCGGCTTCTCGCAACAGTCACTGTCTACCAAAAGACGTAGTGCTAACCCCATTCTTTGTCCGCCGATGCGAGGGAAAACAGGCGGCTGAAGACTAAAAGCACTTGACAGATGCTTGACTACCTGGTATACTTATTTCTACCTACAAGTCTGTAGGTTGTTGCCCGATCAAGGGCACAGGAGAGCTCCCGCGAGCATGTCTCGCAAGGGGGCTCTTTCATTTTCCGCGGTGAGGGGTATTTTGTGGTATACTTAACACAAATGATGCAACAAAACATCGTTTTCCTCGCGTCGAAAACATTATTTTTTGATATTGTTTGGGACTTCTTGTATTTTCCCATTTGGTGGTACACGGTCGGTCTGCAGCACACGGCGGTGAACAGTATGAAGAATATTAACGCGATGGCCGGTCATCTCGCATTACGTCTTCTAGTCCTGAATATCTTTAAACCCATGTTCGCGCAGACAGACCGAGCAGGGCGCATAATCAGTTTTTTTATGCGCGTCGTCATCCTTATCGCAAGAGCAATATTTTTTTTCATCTATACGTTGCTGCAGCTCGTTCTGATCATCGGTTGGATCATCGTGCCGGCTCTGATCGTCTATCGATTGCTCTCTATCTTCATCCTTTCATATGTCTGACGCCGCGTCGCAGCAAGCTGCTTTTCAGGTCTGTCCCGTATGCAAAGGCACGAGGGTGGCTGGCGGCCTCCTTTCTTGTCGCGAGTGCCGTGGCATGGGGCAATACTATCGGTCGGGACATGATGCGCTCTATTTGGACTTCGGCCTTGATGCGCTGCACATCCTCCTGCGTAAGTGGAATAAGGGAGTGCAGTTCGGCATCAACGGCGTTCTTTTTTTGTTGCTTGTCCTGAACGTGTATCTACTGTTTCTCCTGGGCAGGGGGCATATGTTCGATGCGCTGCCCTGGATGTCTGACATTTTCGTTTCGTTGCGGCCACTTGCCGGCGCGTTCTGGTTCGTCATGATCTTCAATCTCTATCTTTTTTACCGTATGTATCATGCGCTGACCTCATCGCACGGCAAGATAACGTTCGAGAAAGGAAGAGCGGGCAGGAATATCAATATCGCAGGCGTCCTGCAACAAACGGTGATCGATGTGCTGGATCAGACGTGGATGCACGTGATGAAGCAGCGGCAGATGCCGATCCGGCCGATGCAGCTCCTCTCCGCACTGCTCACGAATGACGACATCGAGATGGTACTCGCGCGTCTGGGACTTCCATTCGATGCGCTCGCGAGTGCATTGTCGAGGCAGATCGCATATTATCCGCCGGTCAAGACCGACGACGCACTCGATGGCGAGGTGCAAGCGATCATGCTCAATGCATATTTGATCGCCGAGCGTGCACGAAGCACGCGCGTTCGAGTGACCGATCTCATGCAGGCTATCGTCCTCGCGGATGAGAAAGTGCAGGAGATCTTTTATGATTTCCGTGTTGACATGGTGAAGGTAACGAATGTCATCGCGTGGATCAATTTCAACAACATGCTGATCGATCGTTTTCATCGGTACCGGTCGAAATCGGTCTACAAACCAAAAGGTCCCATCAACCGTTCATACACGGCGGCGGCCACGCCATATCTCGATTCGTTCGGTACTGATATTACGCAACTTGCTCGCACTGGGCGCCTGCCTCTCACGGTCGCTCGCGAAAAGGAGCTCGAGGAGCTTTTCAGGGTCATGGAGGGCGGTAAGAGCGTGGTGCTGGTGGGGGAACAAGGCGTCGGCAAAGGCATGATCATCGAGGGTCTCGCGAACCAGATGGCTGCAGAGGAGGTGCCGAAAATGTTCCAGGATAAACGGCTCGTAAGTCTCTCGTTGCCCTTTCTCGTTGCCGGCGCAGCCCGCACGGGGGAGGTCCAGGAGAGGCTCCTTCTGGTACTGCAGGAAGTTCTTCGCTCAGGCAATATTATCCTTGTCGTAGAAGACATTCACAATCTTGTCGGCGTATCGTCCGCAGGCACTGAGAACATCGATCTGTCGGACGTTTTGACCCAGGAGATCCAGCGCGGGGGAGTCATGGTCATATCCACGTCTGCTCCGCGGGACATGACGCAGTATATCGAGCGGAGCAGCCTCTCGGGAGTACTCGAGCGCGTATCGGTTTTGGAGCCAGATAGGAACAGTGCGATCCAGATTGTGCAGGCAAATGTCGGTGCGGTCGAGGCGAGGCATAAGGTATTCTTTACGTATGAGGCGCTGGAGCGGGTCGTCGATCTGTCGGATCGCTATCTGCACGATCAGTTTCTTCCCGCAAAAGCCATCAACTTGATGACCGAGGTCGGCTCATGGGCTGCCAAGCGTGAGCGTAAGCTGATCACGGGTGAGGATATTGCAGAACTCGTCTCCCGGAAGACCAATATTCCGTTGATGCAGGTGACCCAGAAGGAGTCGTCCATGCTTATGAATCTCGAGGCTATCATGCATGAGCGTATGGTCGATCAGGAGGAGGCCGTGGGTCTTGTCGCGTCAGCGCTCAGGCGCGCGCGGGCAGAGCTGCGCGATGAACGACGCCCGATAGCGAATTTCCTCTTCCTGGGACCTACCGGCGTGGGAAAGACCGAACTCGCGAAGACCGTTGCTGAGAGTTATTTTGGCAACGAGAATGCGATGATACGGCTCGACATGAGCGAATATCAGAATCAGGACAGCATTGGGCGCCTCATCGGAGTGCCAGGAAGCGGCTCCGGGGGGCTTCTGACCGAGAATGTGCGACGCAGTCCTTTTGCGCTACTGCTCCTCGATGAGATCGAAAAGACCCATGCCGACATCCTGAACATTTTTCTTCAAGTCATGGACGACGGACGTCTCACTGACGCGAACGGCAGAACGGTTGATTTCACGAACATGATCCTCGTCGCGACCTCCAATGCCGGCGCACATTATATTCAGGACGAGGTACTGAAGAAAACGCCGATCGAGCAGATCAAGGACGGCCTCATACGTGGCGGGCAGCTGCGTGACGTTTTCCGCCCTGAATTCCTGAATCGTTTCGACGGCATCGTTGTCTTTAAGCCGTTGAGCGAGGACGATATTTTCAAAATCGCCGGGCTCATGCTGAAAGGCGTGCGAAAACGCCTTTTGAACAAGGGTATTTCCCTGACCGTGACCGAAGAGGCGCAGCGGGAACTTGCCCAGGCCGGATTCGACCCTATCTTCGGGGCACGGCCGTTGCGGCGGGTCATTCAGGAGCGCGTCGATAACGCGCTGGCGAAGTATTTGCTCGAAGGACAGATCGGCAGGCGCGATGAGGTCATCCTCGAAGCGGGTGGGAAGATCTCGGTGAGGAAGGCGCAAAAATTATAGTCATCAAGGCTCTGCGCTCTCGCAGAGATCTCATGGCGGCAGAGGGTCCGTTCTTTTTTTAAAATAGAGCTCGTAAAAAAGAGAAGCCGCAGCGCTCACACGTGAGCACTGCGGCAGCGAACCTGACCAAGTGGCTCGCATCACCAGAGATCCTGATCCCGGAAGGTTGCGTAATATAGAAACGCGACGGATGACGTCGAGATGACGATCGTTGTCGCAGCGATCATGCCGGGGCCCCAGAGGAAGAGGGGCAGGTGCAGGATGGCGAAGAGCGTCCAGCTTTTTGGACAGGTCAGAAGGAGCGTGCCGCCGAGCATGAAGAGCATTGAAGCGGCGCTGTCGTGCTTGGTCTGCGTTCGACGGTAGATGTCCAGCTGTATGCCGCAAAAGAGCAGGCTCGCTGACCAGAGCAGGAGCAGCACATGAGGCAGGATCCACAGCAACGAATACTGCGGTATGCCGATCGATAGCATAGTTCGTCCCCCCGCAAGGTACCATTTGGAAAGGTGTGGTGTGTACAGGTTGTGCAGTTTGCACGTGTGGGTATTGTGGCACCATCATTAAAAAAGACAAGCCGCCCTTTGATTTCTCGGTCAATTGACCGAATCGTCTCAGGGCGGCTTTTTTGTCTCGCGGACCGCTCGAACTAGTGGACGACTTCAGTGTCGTCAGAAGTTAGAAGTTTTCCGGCGAGGATCGTGAAGCTATAGAAGTATCCGTGGTGCTCGTTCGCAACGTAGCGGCAACCCGCTCTGTCGAGTTCACTGAGATGGTCGCTTTCACTTTGGCTGTCAGGTTGTTCGGGCCACAATTCTATTGCGATTGCCTCGCTCTCGGGGATGGACGGCAGGTCGGTTAATTGATCCAGCCCGCCTGTGCTCGGTCCTTTGAGTGGCCAGAGTTCAGCTGCAGTCACTTTTTGATTCTCAGGATCTGCGGTGAGCTTGAAGATCTTAATGCGCATGCGTCCTCCATGCTTGTCAAAGCGACAATGTGGTTGAAGAACATAGCACAACAGCAGATGATAACGTTCAAAGACGTATTTGTCAATTTAGACCAGAAGTGAAAGCCGCCCTTTGATTTCTCGGTCATCTGACCGAGTCTTCTCAGGGCGGCTTCCGTTCGAGTGGAGACGGCATTTACCGCTTTCGTGGGTCCCAGGTCTGAACCCAGACGGTGATGGTTCCTGCTGACAGATCGTCATGAGATACAGCCCCCTCAGTTCTGAGTTGCTGCTGCACGGCGAGATCCAGTTCATGCTGCTTCTGAGGTGACACTTTTGGGTCATGCGGCTTGAGAAGCAGCTGCAGTACCCCGTCTCCAACTTTTTTCGGGATGATGGTCATGGGCACCTCCTTACCTGAAGCGCCGGGAAGGAACGCTACACCAGACATACTATGCGATGATGCTTTTGTCAATTTTACAGAAAAGAAAAGCGGGG
>JBBTUM010000053.1:0-3272 GCA_038063795.1 Patescibacteria group bacterium
CTTCCTCGAGACGCTACCTGCGAATTTCGAGCGCAACGGCGAGACGCTCTACTCGCCCCGCATGGTGCTGAAGCACAGGAGAGCGCATTGCACCGAAGGAGCTCTTTTCGCTGCGGCCGCTCTTCGCCTCCATGGACACAAGCCGCTCGTCCTTGACCTCAAGACGACGGCGAAAGACGAATACCACGCTATCGCCGTGTTCAAAATTCGCGGGAGATGGGGCGCGATCAGCAAAACCAATCATCCGGTGCTGCGCTATCGCGATCCGGTCTATCTCAGCATCCGGGAACTCGTCATGTCATACTTCCACGAGTACTTCATGCGAGACGGCGCGAAGACACTGCGGAGCTACACGAATCCGCTCGATCTGTCCCGATTTGACGCAAAAGGCTGGATGACGGACGAGAAGAACCTCTGGTATATCGACCGCTTCCTGACATCCATGAAACACATTTCCATACTTCCGAAAGGCGTCGCGCTACGCAAGGCCGACCGTATCGAACGTCGTGCGACAGAGACGACCGAATGGAAAAAGGATGGAAGGCGTCGTCGGTAACATTTCCTTTTTTCTGGGAAACCTCTAAGATGGGATTATTATGTTGTAATAATAGATAAGCGGTCATTTCGACCGAAGTCGCGCCGAGCGCGACGGAAGCGGAGAAATCTCCCAATGAAAAGCGGTGTTTATTTCGTTTACATTCTGAGCAATCAATGGGATACCGTGCTGTACGTGGGCGTAACTAATAATCTTGAACGCAGGATAGGGGAACACCAACACAAAGCGTATCCGGGATTTACCGCGAGCTATCAGGTCAATAAGCTGATATACTTCGAGACTTATCAAGATGCGAAAGAGGCGATAGCTCGCGAGAAGCAAATCAAGCGCTGGAGGCGTGAAAAGAAACTGGACCTCATACGAGAGACGAATCCCAGACACGAGGATCTCATGCGTCGTATCTTTGGAGATTTCTCGGCAAGCTCGAAATGACGGTTAATCGAGTAATTATAAAACTTACATGAAAATTCTCGAACAACAAGATCCATCGCTCTACGCGATGATGCGAAAAGAACTCGACCGCCAGCGAAAAGGCGCCGAGATGATCCCGTCTGAGAACTTCGCCTCGCTCGCGGTACTCGAAGCTCTCGGCTCGGTGCTGACGAATAAATATTCGGAAGGGTATCCTGGCAAACGCTACTACGGCGGAAACCTTTTTATCGATGAAGTGGAGCAGCTCGCGATCGATCGCGCCAAGCAGCTCTTCGGCGCCGAGCATGTGAACGTACAGCCATTATCGGGCGCGCCAGCGAATATCGCCGTGTACTTTGCGCTGCTCGAGCCAGGTGACACCGTGCTCGGCATGGACCTCGGGCATGGCGGACATCTCACCCATGGACACCCGGTAACGTACATGACGAAGATATTCAACTTCGTCCGGTACAAAACGGACATAACGACAGGCCTCATAGATTACGACAACCTTCGTGAGATGGCGATACAGCACAAGCCGAAGATCGTCCTCGCTGGCTTCTCGGCTTATTCGCGCGAGCTTGACTATGAAAAGATCAAATCTATCGCAGATGAAGTTGGGGCCATTACGATGATGGATATGGCGCATATCGCAGGCCTCGTCGCAGGAAAACAGCTCAAGAATCCGGTCCCTATCTTCGACATCGTAACGACCACGACGCACAAGACGCTTCGCGGTCCCCGCGGCGGTATGATCCTCTGCAAGGAAAAATTCGCGAAGGCGATCGACAAGTCGGTCTTCCCGGGATTCCAAGGCGGCCCGCATGAGAACAACATCGCGGCAAAAGCAGTCGCGTTCAAGGAAGCGCTCGATCCCTCATTCGAGCCATATGCACGACAGATCATCAAGAACGCAAAAGCTTTGGAAACCGTGTTCATGAACGCGGGAATCGATATCTGCCATAAAACGACCGATAATCACCTGCTTCTCATCGATGTGACGAAGCTCGGCACAACCGGAAAGATCGCCGAAGTGGCTCTCGACGAGGCCGGCATCACGGTGAACAAGAACGCAATCCCCGATGACCAGAGAAAACCGATGAACCCCTCGGGCATCAGGCTCGGCACGCCAGCGCTCACGACCCGCGGACTGAAAGAAGCTGAAATGAAGGTGGTCGGCGAGCTGATCGTAAAAATCCTGCGCGACCCCTCCTCTGCCGCTTCGTACAAAAAGGACGTCGAGGAACTCATGAGCGGCTTCCCGCTGTATCCAGAACTTGATTAGCAACCGTCATTCTGGAGCGACCCTGAACCGCAGCGAAGCGCCTCGTCCAGGGGAAGCGATAGAATCTCGTTGAAGTTTCCGTGAGATTCTATCAGTCGTCGTAAACTCCTCTTTCCCCACGGCCCCGCCGAAGGCGGAGCCTCGCGAAGCGGGGCGCGGCAGAATGACAATAGTAAATATATGTACAAATTGATCGACGGTAAAAAACTTGCGCAGGAAGTACTCGCGCAGGTTCAGAAAGAAATCATCGAGCTCAGTGTCAAACCGCAGCTCGCCGTGATCCTGGTCGGCAATGACCCTGCATCCCATCTCTACGTCCGTCTGAAAAAAAAGGCCTGCGAGAAAGCTGGCATCGTCTTCCATCTGTACCGCATCGATGAAAGCGAAAATGAACAACACGTTCTGGACACGATCTCTTTCTTGAACAAAGACTCGGAAATAGACGCGATCCTTATCCAGCTCCCTCTGCCGAAGAAGTTCGACCAGCAGCGGGTCGTCGACGCGATGGACTATCGTAAGGATGTCGACGGTTTTCATAAAAAAAATCTCGAAAGCTTCCTCGCAGGCAAAAAACAACACATCCTCCCAGGCCTCTCACTCGCGATATGGAACCTCATCGCTTCCACAGGCGCCGAAAACTATGTCAGAAAAAAAACGCTCATTATCGGAAAAAGTGATATCTTCACACAGCCGACGCGAAAAATACTTTCTGACAAAGGCATGGAGGAACCGACGATCGTCCATCCGAGCGATCGCGAACTTGCTGACAAAATACGAGCAGCGGATATCCTTATCACGGCAGTCGGTAAGCCGAGGACAGTTTCAGCCGACATGGTGAAAGATGGCGCAATTATCATTGACGTCGGGATCAGCAGCGTAGATGGCCAGACTGTCGGCGATGTGGATTTCAAGAACGTTGCCCCGAAAACATCCTATATCACGCCTGTCCCCGGCGGGGTCGGGCCCATGACCGTCGCGATGCTTCTCTACAATACTTTACAATTATCAAAAGAACGTAAA
>JBBTUM010000054.1:0-3039 GCA_038063795.1 Patescibacteria group bacterium
GGCAAGCTCGCTCCTGGCGAACAGTGTGAACCGTCGCTTGGTATTCCTCCTGGGGGACCGTCGAACTGCACGTTGGGCGGGACAATATATTGCTCGAATACTTGTCAGATAGCCTGCACCGCAGGCACGCCGTATACCGGCACCTGCGGGGACGGCAGCGTGCAAGCGTCAGAGGCATGCGATGATGGTGTGAACAATGGGCAGCCGGGGTACTGCAATGTCACGTGTTCGGGGTATGGCAGCTTCTGCGGGGACGGCGTCCTGAGTCCGGTTGATGAGTTCAGTATCGGTTGCGAGTGTGACAGCGGAGCTCAGGCGACGTGTAACGCGACGTCGTTCAACTACACGCCTATCGCCGGACAAGCATGTACGAAGGCCGGCTGCGCTGCCCCTGGCACGGCGCACGAGTATCTGTGCGTGCAGGCTGACGAGGAGTGCGATGTCGTCGCTGGATTGGCAGCATACAGCTGTCCGGCGAACAAATCACTCTACTGCGACGGTAGCTGCCAGCGCGCCTGTACGACGGTCGACGTCGATGCCAGCGGCATGCGGCGTAACGTGCCGGTCTATGAGCACTATTTTGAGCAGGGGACCGAAGCCGATCACGACTATACGCTTCTCCCGAAAGCTGACACACCATATGTAACGAAAGGCATCGCTTTTTACGCATATCCGTCCGCCTCCGCGCTCGGTGCCGACAGCGTGTGGCGGTTCAAATCTCAGACAACGGCTGACCATTACCTCAGTACCAATGCTGCGCCGAAAAGCGGTTACGCCTCTCTCGGCGCTGCATTTCGTGCCTATCGCCTTGACCCTAGTCTTCCCCATGTCGTCCCTGTCTATGAGTTCAGGGAGTTCGGGACCATTCCGACCGGCCCAACGAACTACTCGGCGTACTATTCGTTCAATGATGCAAGTGCGGTGCAAGCGACCGATTATTCGAGCGGTGGCAATAACGGGACCCTTATGAACGGCGCGTTTCCGAGTCCCGTGAATCCGGTCATACCAAATCTCCAAAGGGGCGTCTCGCTTGATGGCGTGAACGACCACGCGAGGATACCGCATAGCGCGGGCGATAACGACGGGAGTTCCGGTTCTATCACCGTGTCGGGATGGGTGTATCGGACACAAGCAGCTGATTGGCAGCGCTTTGTCACAAAGTCCTTTTGGGATCCTGGCGCGTCCCCCTGGCCGAGTCCGTACCTGTCCTATCATTCGCAGTTCAATCAGACGACCGCAGGAGACGATAAGCTGAGCGTCGCGGTCAATGCAGCAGGTAAGGAGTGTTGGTCGGGCACAACAACTCAAATTCCTCTGAACACGTGGACGCATCTTGCGTTCAGCTTCAATGGTTCGACGCTCAGCGTGTACTACAATGGTGTTCTTGAAGCTTCAAATTCAGGACCTTTGTGTGCCGGAGCGATATCAACGAATACACTTGACGTCGGTATTGGCGCGGGCCTGGACCCCCTGGCTCCGCCCGCGTTTCAGAACCCGTTCGCTGGCTCCATCGATGATGTCCGGATCTACAACTATGCGCTCTCAGCGTCCGAAATAAGCGCGATTTATCTTAATGCGCTGGGCGGAACCATCGGTTCAGGAGAGCATTATTATTCTCGAAGCACTGCTCCCCGGCTCACGACGCAAAGTACGCCGTACGCGATCATGAACGGCGGGGGTCCTGTCTTTCATGCGCTTGTCGGGCCGTTCCAGGAGACCTGCGGCAACGACGTTCTCGAGGGCAATGAAACCTGCGAGCCTGACACGTATCAAACGCCTATCCCCGCACAATCCAGCCTCGCGCAGCAGTATCAGTGCGGCGCTATCTTCACCACGTTGGCCTGCCAGACCTATGGAGGATACTGCGGCGATGCATCTCATGACGCGCCGTTCGAGCAGTGCGATGAGGGTACGGCAAATACATGCGCACGGACAGGGAGTCCATGCACCTCGGATTTTAATTGCTCGGTGTCCAGCTGTCTGGGAGGCGTCTGTGACCTTGATCCGGGCACTACCTGTACGAAGAATGCCGACTGTAAGGGCGTGAACACCTGCCAGGGCAACGGGACGACATGTGATAACAGCGGTGGCAACTGCGTCTACTGTAGCGACAATTGTTCGCAGGGCTTCCTGCCGAGGAACTTCTGCGGCGATGGCATCGTAAACTACGGAGCTGATGGCAGCCCCGGAGGCGGGGATGACATCGAGATATGCGACTCGGGACTTCAGAATAACGGCCGCTCCGGTTTCTGCAATGCGACCTGCAGCGGTCCGACCGGCGCTGTGTGCGGTAACCTTGTCGCAGAAGGGCTGTGCTCCCTCGACACGACGACATTGTGTAACCCGATGCAGGGCCGCTGTTTGAACAACCCTCTCACGAGCTGCAATCCGTATCCATTGCCAACTCCGCCGTATTCCCAGCATGATATTTGTGACATATTGTTTCCTGGAGACCAATGCATACCGTACAGCGTGTGTGAGCAGAGCGGCCTGGGTTCATGCGACGGCGAGATATGCGACGCAGGGCCAAGGAACGGTACATGGTCGTTCACCTGTGACGTGGTGGCGCCCGGGAGCCTTCCATACAAATGCAACAAGACGAGCGATTGCGCTCTTGCGGCTGGAGGCCCCGGAGGTAACTGTATCGGAGTTCCTGAGCCATACTGTAGCTTCAGCTGCCAATCATATACCGATGCGCGATGCGGCGACGGATTCATTCAATTGCCGAATTCGCAAGGGACCGATGAAGCCTGCGATCACGGCGTCAATAACGGTAAGCCTGGATACTGCAATACCGCTTGTACCGATATCACGCCTTCCGTCTGCGGTGATGGCGTTGTCGCGCCCGGTACGTGTTCGGTATCTGTGGAACCAGGCACTACCATCCCCCTGAAATGCGACAAGAGCGACCAGTGCCCCCTGTACATTAGCGGCCGTTGCTCCGTCGGCGGTGCTGCCTGCGATCCGACCGCCCAGCCTGACACGTGTAACGTGGCAGGTAACGGGAGCTGTGTCCCAGGTGAGGTGTGCAACAGGACA
>JBBTUM010000055.1:0-2052 GCA_038063795.1 Patescibacteria group bacterium
GATCATACACGACGATCTTTTGGTCCTTTTTTTTATCAAAGCCGTATGCGAGTGCAGCGGCAGTCGGCTCGTTGATGATTCGTTTGACTTCGAGGCCAGCTATCTTCCCAGCATCTTTCGTCGCCTGGCGCTGAGAATCATCAAAGTAAGCCGGTACGGTGATGACCGCTTCAGTAATCTTCTCGCCGAGCCGTTCTTCTGCATCGGCCTTCAGTTTCTGAAGTATCATTGCAGATACTTCCTGTGGCGAATACTCTTTTCCGCTCATGGACACCTTCACTCCCTCGCCTGCCTGCATAATCTTGTACGGCAACGTTTTCACATCTCGCTGTACTTCTGCATCAGAGAATCGGCGGCCGATCAGTCGTTTGATGGAAAAAATGGTATTTTCGGGGTTCGTGACCGATTGTCGTTTCGCGGTGACTCCGACCAGCCTCTCACCCGCTTTTGAAATAGCGACGATCGATGGCGTCGTGCGGTTGCCTTCTTTATTCTCCAATATTTTTGGTTTGCCGCCTTCCACGATCGCCATTGCTGAATTCGTGGTGCCGAGGTCGATACCGAGGATTTTGCTCATGATGGTATTTCTTCGTTAGTGTTTAGCGTTGATTTGTAGATTGAAATTCGCGACGAGGTCTCCGCCACTGATCATGCGGTAGAGCGCGAGGAACTCATCCTCGTCGATGTATGGTCGTTCTCGAATGGCGAGCGTCTCATCATAGGTCAGGTCTGTGGCGATCGCATTGCCGATGAGACCCTCTGATCGATGTATGATGAGGGTCAGATACATCCCGCGGCATTGCGCACACTTCAGGTGCGTCAGGAGGTCGCGCTCGGTCTCATCGATGATATGGATGTTGCTGCGCGGGACGCGTGCGTGACATGAGGGACAGCGTTCGATCAAGCGTAGGCTGAGCTGATGTGATGATTCGTTCATGGCGCTTTTGTCTCTCACAGTTTATTTCTTTATAGTGACTTTGATCGGTTTAGAATGAGCCTCATCCTTCTTTGGCATCGTTATCTTGAGGATGCCTTTGTCGTACTCTGCCTGTGTTTTTTCGCTGTTGACAGCCGCTGGAAGGCTTATCATTCGGTGGAACGAACCTGAGCGAACTTCTCTGCGGTAGTAGTTATTTTCATCAATCTCAGATTTCTTTTCGAGCGAGCCCTCGATATCCAGAACATTGTCTTCGATGCTGATCTTAACTTTTTCCGGATCGATGCCTGCGAGCGCGACCTCAGCTATAAGATCGTTGTCTTTCTCGTACAGATCGATCGCCGGATTGAATGAGGCGAGTCCTTGTTCGCCGAATGACCTCTCCATATCGAGGAAGGGTTCGTAGAATGGGGTCCATTTGATGAGTGCCATAGTGTTCGTGATTATTTTTTACTATCGAGTTTATTAACGGTGACTTTTGCCGGGCGTATCATCTTCCCGTTGAGCGTATACCCGTGCTGATGGACAGTAACGATCTCTTCGTGTGGCTTTGACTCATTGCGTGAGGTGCTGATCGCCTCATGGAGTTGCGGGTCGAATTGTTCCCCAGCGCTTTCTATTTGTTCAACGCCGTATTTTTTCGCGAATTGTTCCCATTGCTTCCCGATCTGTACCAATCCCTGGTACCAAGGCGTCGCGTGCTGTTCGGGTGGTATATGCGTCAATGCCTCTCGAAGCGTGTCGACGACCGGTAGAATGTCGGCGGTGACCTGCATCACGTGGTATTCTCTCATCTCAGCTGTTCGCGCAGCTACTTCACGGCGGAAATTCTCGTAATCGGCGAGTGCGCGTTTCCAGCCGTTCATGTTTTCCTCGCATTGTTTTTTGAGCATCTCCAGTTCCCGGACGTTCGGTTGGCCGTCATTTTTCGCGGGCTGCGGCGTTGTTGCTTCCTGTGCCATACTCTTTAGAGATACTGGGCGATAGCGGTTAAGAGACCGACATTTTTTTGATAATCGGTCCGTACTGGTGTCAGTAAACCGAGGACGGTCCGGTCTCCCTTTTTTGCAACGAACGTTGCTGAGCAATCATGGCCCAACGGGTTCCTGTCACCC
>JBBTUM010000056.1:0-10317 GCA_038063795.1 Patescibacteria group bacterium
CCATAACGTTTTAGGAAACGAATTTTTATGATGACCGATCCAATAGCAGACATGCTGACGCAGATACGCAACGCTTCCGCCGTTAAAAAGGTGGAGGTGGTCATTCCGTATTCACGGCTCAAGCATGAGATCGCTACCGTGCTCATGCAGGAGAATTATCTGGCAAAAGTTGAAAAAACCGGGGATGACAAGAAACCGCGTCTAAGCCTTACGCTGAAATATCGCAATAATGGTAAGCCATATATCAAGCATCTGCGCAGGCTCAGCGTCCCCAGTCGGAGAATGTACGTGACGAAGGACAGTCTGCCACGCGTGCTGAATGATTTTGGTATTGCGATCATATCAAGCTCAAGCGGAATTATGACGAACAAACAGGCCCGCAGGAGTAAGATAGGCGGAGAATTGATTTTAGAAGTGTGGTAATCATATGTCCCGAATAGGAAAAAAACCAATACAGGTACCGGCTGGAGTTGAAGTATCGATCAACGCTGGTTCGGTCAGCGTCAAGGGTCCAAAGGGGACGCTTCATACGGCTTATGATCCAAGCCTTGCGGTCGCGAAAGAAAATGACACGATCGTGGTAACCGTGGCTGATGCAAAAAAGAAGAATGTAAGCGCCCTCTGGGGTCTCACGCGCGCGCTCATCCAGAACATGGTTCGCGGCGTTACGGACGGATTTTCAAAAACACTCGAGGTCAACGGCGTCGGCTATAAGATCGCCGTTCAGGGGAGCAAGGTTGTTCTTAATGTCGGTTTCTCGCACCCGGTGGAGTACACGCTGCCGCAAGGGATCGAAGCGAAGGTCGAGAAAAATACCATTGCGCTTACGGGTGTCGACCGACAGCTTGTCGGGCAGGTCGCTTCTGAGATCAGATCGATACGCAAACCCGAACCCTATAATGGTAAGGGGATCAAGTACGTTGACGAGGTGATACGCCGCAAGGAAGGTAAGGTCGTGAAATCAGCAGGAGCATAACTATGAAAAATCGCGATAAGCTAAAAAGAGCTCAGAAAAAAAGCAGATCGATCCGCATCCGTAAGCGGCTTCATATGACCGATGGACGATTCCGTCTTTCCGTGTTCCGTAGTCTCAAGCATATCGGTGGGCAGATCATCGATGCGCGCGGAAATGTTCTTGTTGCTGTTTCCGATGTGCATCTCCCCGCAGCGAAAAAAAAGCTGCCTGGTGTGCCGCGGGCGCGTGCAACCGGAGAGCTTCTGGCGGCGAAGGCAAAGGAGAAGAAGATCGTCACGGTTGTCTTTGATAAGTCCCATTATAAGTTCCATGGCCGCGTCAAGGAATTCGCTGAAGGCGCACGCACCGGCGGTCTAACCTTTTAATATATGGCCGATATGCAACCAACAAGCCCACGAGGAACAGGGCGTCCGAACACGGGACGCGATCCGCGACGATCGAATCAGGGTCGTTCACCGCGACGTCGCATGATGCCTCGCGAACAGGATGAGTTCGATCAGCAGATGATCGATCTTGCTCGCGTGACCCGCGTCATGGCCGGAGGCAAGCGTATGCGTTTCCGGGCCTGTGTCGTCATTGGTGATCGAAAAGGACGTGCGGGATGGGCGGTCGCGAAAGCTGCGGATGTATCACAAGCGATACAAAAAGCGGTAGCAAGAGCGAAGAAGGACATTCAGAACGTGAGCATCGCAGGAGGGACGATCCCACATGAGGTCAGGGTCAAGTTCAAAGCAGCCCGACTGATCCTTAAGCCCGCAAAGAAAGGGCGCGGTCTTATCGCCGGCGGCGTCGTCCGGACGGTGCTTGACCTTGCGGGGATCAAAGATATCGTTTCGAAGATGTATGGTTCGAATAATAAGATCAACAATGTTGCTGCGACATTTTTAGCGCTCTCCCAGTTGCGTCGAGTCGAGGCCCCTGCCGCAGTGACCGCAGCGAAGGACGCTGGGACAACGGCAGCTAAGAAAAAAGAATAAGGATTCGCGTATGAAGGCGTTACACACAATGCAAAAAGCTGCAGGATCGACGAAGCACATGAAGCGTATCGGTCGCGGCAATGCTTCAGGCAAGGGAAGCTATTCTGGCCGAGGGATCAAGGGTCAGCGAGCGCGCTCAGGCGGCCGTAGCGGGCTCACTGCTCGCAGTATGAGAAGCTACCTCCTGCGCATTCCGAAGTCACGCGGGTTCAGCGTGGCGCAAGATAACTTCAGCGCCATCGTCAATCTCTATGATCTAGAGAAATTTTTTAAGGACGGTGAGGCAGTGACCCTCAAAACGCTCAAGGCAAAAGGATTGATCCCTCATAGAGCTCAGCGCGTTAAGGTGCTTTCCAGTGGGTCTCTGACCAAGAAATTGAAGGTCCGCGCGTACCGTTTTTCGGAGCACGCGCGCGAGGCAATTCTCAAAATCGGCGGCAGCGTCCAGGCCGACTCTGCTACTCCAGACAGAAAAAGGAGATCCGTAGCAGCGCCTGACGGAGGAGTCAAACAAGGATAATTTGCGGAACGTATGTTGGCAAAGCTGACACAAGTATGGAAAGCGAAGGATATTCGGAAGCGGATCCTTTTCGTTCTTATGATGCTGGTCGTCTTTCGCATTGCCGCTCATATCCCTCTGCCGGGCATTGACGGCACTCAGTTGAAAGATTTTTTTGCGAGTAATCAGTTTTTCGGATTGTTGAACATTTTTTCAGGCGGTGGGCTTGAGAACTTTTCGGTCGTGATGATGGGTGTCGGACCTTACATCACCGCATCGATCATCTTTCAGCTGCTTGTCATGATCGTTCCGAAGTTCGAGGCACTTCAAAAGGAAGGCGAGGCCGGTCAACAGAAAATAAATCAGTACACGCGGCTTTTGAGCGTTCCGCTCGCTATGGTGCAGTCATATGGGTTCATGATCCTTCTTGAGCGGCAGGCGAACGTCAATCTCATCGGTAATCTATCGATCTTCGAGCGATTCGTGGCGATCATCGCGGCGACAGCGGGGACGGTATTTCTCATGTGGCTGGGTGAGCTCATCACCGAGAAGAAGGTCGGCAATGGGATCTCGCTTATGATCTTCGCCGGCATTATCGCTGGGCTGCCGACTGCGGTTCGCAATACCATCGCCGTGTATGACCAGAGTCAGCTCGTGAACATGCTCATATTTATCGTCATCGCCGTTATCACGATCGTGGCCATCGTTGTCATTACGGAGGGTCAGCGGAATATCCCCATCTCGTACGCACGTCAGATATATGGAGGGCGGTCAGCCGGCGGCGTGAATACTCACCTGCCACTTCGCGTGAACCAGGCCGGTGTGATACCTATCATCTTTGCGATATCGATCATTCTGTTCCCTCCCATGATAGCGCGTTTTTTCGTTTTCGCTGAGACCGCGTGGATCGCGAACGCAGCCGATTTTACTATCCGCCTTTTTGATAACCCTATCTTTTATGGCGTCTTTTATTTCTTCATGGTCTTTATTTTCACCTATTTCTATACAGCAGTGGTGTTCAAGCCCGAACAGATCGCTGAAAATCTCCAGAAGCAGGGCGGTTTTATCCCGGGCATTCGTCCCGGTCGCCACACTGAGGAGTATCTCGGCAAAACTATGGGACGTATCATTCTTGCGGGAGCATTTTTCCTCGGAGTGATAGCCATTCTTCCGCTCGTGATCCAGCAGATCGTGCCGATCACGACATTGAGTGTCGGTGGGACCAGCATCTTGATCGTCGTCTCCGTCGTTATCGAATCAGTCAACCAGATCGATTCACAGCTCGTGATGCGAGATTATGAAGGGTTCTAGAAGCGACTCGTTACAATGGGGCCCCGCGGGACTCAGGCAACAACAAGAACCCGGCGGGGCTGTTTTAATAGGTACGCCCGAATATCCCGTCGCCTGCTCCTCGCCTAAAAAATCCACCCTGATACCCCGCGGCTTGCTGCAGGGAGGGGTTCATTTTTAGCACTATTTCCGATACAATGAACCATATGTCTAGTCGGAAAGTATTCGCCTTTATCGGGCCACAAGGTTCAGGAAAGGGGACCCAGGCGGCTTTGATCGCCTCGCGACATCGCTATAACGTTATTGCGATGTCTAATCTGTTGAAAGCTGAGGTGGAGAAGGAGACACCTCTTGGCATAACCATTGATGGCATTATGCAGCAGGGCGGGTTGGTACCTGACGAATCGACGATTCAGTTGGTGCGTCAATTTTTTGAGTTGTGCCCGGATGATGCACGAATTATTTTTGACGGATTTCCTCGAACACTGCTGCAGGCGCAGGCGCTCGATACGCTGACGGAGGTTACCCGCGTCGTTCATATTACGCTTCCCTATGAAGTTTCCGTCAGGCGCATTACCGGTCGCCTTATCTGCCCGCGCGGCCACAACTACAATCGTTACTACGTTCGCCCGCGCGAAGAAGGCATTTGTGACGTCGATGGGCTGCGTCTCGTGACCAGAACAGATGACCGTCCTGAGATAGTCGCCGAACGCCTGAGGGTGTATGAGGCAATGGTCACACACGTGCTCGACTATTACTCAGCACGAGGAAAGCTTGTTACGATCAACGGCGACGCTTCGATAGAGGTCGTGCGGCAAGCGATCGAGGATAGGATCATCGGGGATCTATGATAGTTAAGACGAAGGAGGAGGTCCGAAGCATTGCCGAGGGAGGCAAGCTCTTGGGCGCGATTCTTGAGGACGTTATAGCGAGGATGCGTGAGGGTGTTACGGGCCACGAACTTGCCGAGCTTGCCGCAAGACGTATGCAAGAGGCAGGCGGCAAACCTGCGTTCGTCGGTTATGGGACCCCTCCCTACCCTGCGGCATTGTGCGTCTCGATCAATGACTGTGTCGTGCACGGTATACCGTCAGACTATGCGTTTCGGCCCGGTGATATCATTAGTCTCGATATCGGTATGATCTATCACGGACTCTATACGGATATGGCGCGAACAGTCTCGCTCGAACCGATCACGCATCGTGAACGAGAGTTGATCGATACGGCGAGCCAGGCGCTTGATGTTGGCATCAGTGAGATACGGCCAGGCAATACCACGGGTGACATCGGGTACGCGATCCAGCAGTATGTCGAGAGTAAGGGGTTCGGGGTCGTTCGCGACCTTGCCGGCCATGGAGTCGGGCATGCGCTCCATGAAAAGCCTGAGATCACGAACTTCGGCACGAAAGGGACCGGCACGAAGCTTCGATCTGGCATGGTGCTTGCGGTGGAGCCTATGATCACGTTAGGCGATTGGAAGGTTCGTATCGCTCGCGACGGGTGGAGCGTCATGACCGTCGACGGCTCGAAAGCAGCGCACGCGGAGGACACGATCGTGGTGACGGATGACGGTTATGAGATTCTAACGCGATGAATCCCGTTAGAAGCCGCGGTCGCAACCCGGGAACGATAGGCAATAAATGGACCATATGTATAAACAATTATCGAATGCTCCGGTCACCTTTTTGACCGCGACCTGCTTCTAACGAGATGAAAAAATTACTCGGCATCGATTACGGCGATAGTAGAATTGGCATCGCAATCGGCGATCTGGGCAGCATCGCGGTGCCCTACAGCGTATTGAAAGCCGGTGACGCCTTTTGGGACGAATTGGGTCAGATCATTCGTGATGAGCATATTGCAGAGCTTGTGGTCGGCTGGCCATTGTCTCTCTCAGGACGGGAGAACGAGCGTACTGAAGCCACGAAGCATTTTCTAAAACTGGCTCGCGAACGGACTGGACTCCCGGTGCATATCGAAGACGAGCGGTTGACGACGGTGCAGGCAGGTCGGAATTCCGTCGGCAAAGCGCGGATCGATGCCGCGGCTGCCGCGACTATTTTGCAGAGCTATATTGATTCCCATGCAGACCGATCTCGTCATACACTTTAGCGTGACATTTCTGGCGGCAGCCGCTCTCAGCTGCTTCTTGACCTTTCTGGTTCGAAGCGTTGCCGTCAGCCTGCGCATCGTGGACACGCCAGGCGAGCCGAGGAAGATACACGGAAGACCGGTGCCTCTCCTGGGCGGCGCAGCCCTCTACGCGACAATTCTTGTGGTAGTGGCGGGTCTTGCGCAGACGGGATGGCTTACCGATGATCGGGTGTCCACTCGGCTGCTCTGGGGTATCGTCCTTGCAGGCGCAGTCATCATGCTTGTGGGTTTTCTTGACGACGCGTTCCGACTGACGTGGTGGCAGCAAATGCTGGGGCCCATTCTCGCTGTCAGCATCATGATCGCCGCAGGCCTTGAAATTCCTTTCGTTACCAATCCCTTCGGCACTGGCGTTCTTGACCTCGGTGAGTTTTTTGCCGGAGGGATGATCGTGCCGACAGAAGGCATCCTCATCTTTCTGTGGCTTCTGGGAATGATGTATACCACGAAGCTGCTCGACGGCGTCGACGGTCTTGCAAGTTCGATCTCTTTTGTCGCTACGCTCGTTATATTTGTCGTCAGTCTTTTCTGGGATCATTCCGGATCGACCACTTCTTTTCTCGCGCTCACGCTCGCTGGAGCGATTTTGGGTTTTCTCGTTTGGAATTGGCATCCCGCGAAAATATTCCTGGGGGAAGGCGGAAGTATTTTCTTGGGATTCATGCTCGGGGTCCTCGCCATCATATCCGGCGGAAAAATAGCGACCGCGCTTCTGGTCATGGGGGTCCCGATACTCGATGTGCTGTGGATCATCGGGCGGCGCCTGGTATCCGGCCAAAGGATCTTTTCTGCCGACAAGAAACATCTTCACTTTCGCTTGTTGCAGGCAGGGATGACGCAGCGGCAGGTCGCGCTTTCTCTTGCGCTGGTGTCTTTGGCGTTCGGATCGGTATCGTTCGTATTCGGCACGCGCGCGAAGCTTATCGCACTTGCCGTTCTTCTTGTGTTCATGTTGGGTCTTGCCTTAGTTCTCGTACGTCATGAAAAAAAACGCGGCAGCATATAGCCTGCTTCTCGCAATCGTTGTCGTTGGTGGATGCGCCGCGCGGCAGCCAGCTCAACCATCCCAGACGAATCGGGTTCGTGTAGGCGACCAGGAGCTTGTCGTTCAGCTTGCGGATACGGCAGCTGAACAAGAGCGTGGGCTTGCTGGCGTTCCTTCGCTCAGCTGGGATGAGGGAATGCTTTTCGTGTTTTCCGAGGCGGCCTCTCACACTTTTTGGATGAGGGGAATGATGATGCCAATCGATATCATCTGGATCGCAGGGAGCCGGGTCGTCGGCATCGAAAAGAGCGTACCGCCGCCTGACGCCGGAGCTCGGAATCAGGACCTCGCCCTGTATCCTGCACCGCAGCCAGTGGATAGGGTATTGGAGACGCGGAGCGGTTTTGCCGACAGGTACGGCATACAAACGGGGGATATGTTCGCAGAGGAGTAGAGCGTTTGACTGTTGACAAATACGGCCCTTTCGGATACCATCAGTCATTATTTGACGTTTAACGCATGGCAGGCATGTTCGCAATCATACAAACCGGAGGAAAACAATATAAGGTGAGCGAGAAGGATACGATTCGTATCGAAAAAGTGCCTGCTTCGGAGCGGTCACAGTCGACGGTCATCTTTCGAGAGGTGCTGCTCGTGAGTGACGGCGCGAATACCGTGCGCCTCGGAACGCCAGTTGTCGCGGGGGCGTCGGTTACTGGGACGATCATTCGTGACGCCAAGGCGAAGAAGGTTCGCGTCGTGAAGTATAAGCCGAAGACGCGGTATAAGAAAGAAGTCGGACACCGCCAGCTGTTTACCGAGGTGCGTATCGACAAGATTACTGTTTAGCAATTGTTGATTCGAGAATTTTTTTAAGCAGCCCCCGACGGTACCGTCGGGGGCTGCTTCGTTCCAGACCATCAAGTCGTTATTATTACGTCCGCCCGAAAACCCCGCGCTTTTAAGCGCGGAGATGAAGGGCTTTAAAAATATGTGTCGGCGGAGCCGACTCATCTCGTAAAGAACCCGCCCAGATACCGCGTCCTTAAGGGCGCGGTCGAGTTCATTTCTTGAGCCACTTTTTTTCAAAGGCAGCCTCGATGTCGATGTCGAGAAGGTCCGCATTGACGAGTGCCATGCCGATAACGTCCGCGAGTTCGGTGGCTACGAGTTCCTTGGCCTTTTCATCGGGCAGGAATTTCTCCGGCCGCGATTTTTTCCGGTAGATCAGCACTGCTTGCGCGAATTCGCCCATCTCCTCATAGAGCTTGAGGAGCGCGAAGTCCTCGTCGATTTTGATATGGAATCGCTCGCCATATGCACGGGCGTTGCGAATGATCCCCTCTTGTAGGTCGCGGAACGTCATATTTTTTCACGGTGATCGAGCGCAGAGGAGAGCGTGGCCTCATCGGTGTACTCGATATTTGATCCGAAAGGGATTCCACGGGCAAGTTTCGACAAAGTGAGACGTGAGTCCCGCAGCGTCTTAGTGAGATACATCACCGTCGCTTCTCCTTCGGCAGTCGCGTCCAGAGCAAAGATGATCTCGGTCACGCCATTCTTCTTGACGCGCGCAAGCAGTTCCTTTGTGCGGATGTCATCCGGCGTGATGCCTTCGACGGGATTCACGACACCGTGCAGAACGTGAAACACGCCGTTAAATTTGTCGGTCCGCTCAATCGGTTCGATGTCCTGCACGTGCGCCACGACGCAGATCGTAGCGTGATCGCGTCGAGTGTCGCTACAGATATCACAGAGCTCTGTCTCGGTGACCGTTTGGCACTCCTTGCAAAAAGCGACGGCCGCAAGCGCGGATTCCACATCGCTCGCGAATTGCTTCGCAAGATCCTTGTGGTCAAGAAGATAGAGCGCGAGCCGTGTCGCGTGCTTTGGTCCGACGCCCGGCAAGGCGTCGAAGCCGTCAATGATAGCCTGAACTCGCTTCGGGAAGGTATGCATTATGCTCCGAATCCCGGGATTTGTAAGTCGCCTGATTCTCTCATCTTCGCAGCCATAACGCGCTGGACCTTCTTCACGGCGTCGTTCATAGCATCCTTCACCTTGTCCTCAAGATGTTTTTTCTTATCGGGATTGAGCTCATCGCGGTTGATCTCGACTGTTTTGACCTCCTGGTTCCCATCCATGACGAGTTTGATGGCGCCGTTGTCGACGGTCACGGTCTCTTCGGCCAGTTTTGAGCGAAGTGAGTTCGCTTTCTTTCTCAAGTCATTGAACTGTTTGAGCTTATGGAACATAGGGGTAATTCTGATTATATATTTATATCCGCAATTTTTTCGGTCCTCGCCGGCGCTCGGTCATACTCGAGCGGTTTGAATGACACGGGCCCCTGGTCAAAAAAGAGACGTATCAATCCGGTAGGTCCGTTCCGGTGTTTCTCGATGTGAATTTCGGCTATATGTTTTTCTTCTTCCGGGCAATCGCGGGACTTGTCCATGACTTTCCGATAAATGAACATGACAACATCTGCGTCTTGCTCGATCGACCCTGACTCTCTGAGGTCTGAGAGTTTCGGTATCGCCGGCGAACGCGCTTCGACCGCGCGTGAAAGCTGCGAGAGGGCGAGGACCGGGATGTCCAGTTCGCGAGCGATGGACTTCAGGGAGCGGGTGATCTCGGCGATCTCTTGCACTCGGTTCTCGTTGCTCCTGCCCTCCATCAGCTGGAGGTAGTCGATCATCAAGAGATCGAGTCCACGTTCGCTTTTCAGTCGTCGGGCTTTCGTGCGGATCTCCATGATGTTCGAAGCCGCGGAGTCGTCAATATAGATCTGCGCATCTGAAAGGACGCCCATCGCATGACCGATCCGTGGGAAGTCATCATCTTCTTCTCGGTCGGAGAGACGCCCAGTGCGCATCTTCCAGAGATCGACATTTGCTTCCGAGCAGAGCAGCCTGTCGACGAGCTGTTCCTTCGACATTTCGAGCGAGAAGATCCCGACTTTGGCTTTGTACTTTGTCGCCGCATTACGGGCGAAGTCCAGCGCTAACGTTGTCTTTCCGATCGAGGGACGGGCGGCGAGAATGATCAGATCCGATTTCTGGAATCCCGCGAGGATATTATCCAGTTCAGGAAAACCCGAGGGCAGACCGCGGATCTGGCCGCCTTCTTTGTGCAGCTGGTCGATGCGGTCGAACGTCTCGGTCAGAATGTTCTTGATCGGTATGAAATTCTTCTTCAGATAACGCTGCGAAACCTGGAAAAGCTTTTGCTCCGACCGGTCGAGGACATCGTTAATGTCGTCTGCCTCGCTGAAGCTGTATTCATTGATCTCAGTCGCCGCTTTCTGGAGTCTCCTGAGGGTCGCTTTTTTTTGAACGATCGTCGCAAGGTGTCCGATGTTCGACGCGGTAGCCACTCCCTCGGAGAGAGAAGTAATGAAGCTAGCACCGCCGACGGTATCAAGCTCTTTTTTTTC
>JBBTUM010000057.1:0-2171 GCA_038063795.1 Patescibacteria group bacterium
CCAGAAGCGCGCTGGTATTTATGTCGAGTTTACCAGCTGCGGTTAACTGTTCAGCCTCTTCGAGTCTCCGTTCGATTCGCTCGACATGCCATTCAGCGAGAGACGTGTCGTCCCGGGCAGCGAGTGAGCGTACGTTTTCCGTCACATGTATCTTCACCGGATACAGGAGATCGCCAGGCAGCGCCGTTTCAGCGCCAAGGCTTACGCCAGTGCCTGTTGCAAGAAGCATGAGCAAAAATCCCGAGATCATAATGGGTTTCAGCTGAAAAAGATGCCAGATGGTCTCCCCCCGCGAAGCGGGGTCCTGCTTCGCGTGATCGGTCTGCATCCGAGGAGTCATGTTCATGTGTAGCACAAGGTTCTGCCGGATAGTATCGCGTTCGTACGCCTCAAGCTTGATACGGCGAGCTGATCTGATAAAATTTTTTTTGACTTGGAACATAATCACTGCTTACCCCTTTTCATAAGTGTCTTCAGGAGGCGTATGCCGCGGTGGATCCTTACCGATATGACGTTGGTCGATTCATCAAGGATGTTGGCGATTTCTTTTGGCGAGAAGCCGTCGACATAGCGGAGGAGCACGGGTTCCCGATACTTTTCATCCAATTTGTCTACCATGGTGAGAACAATGTTGGCATCCATGACATGTTCGAGCCTTGGTCTTTCGTCACTGCCTATCTCGAAGCCATGTTCCCGCAATTCATCCAGCGAGGAATTCGTTCGTTTTCTGCTTCGGTCGATGATGAGGTTTCGGGCCGTCTGGTAGAGAAATGCCTTCGCATTGTCGATCGTATGACCCTCGCTTACATACCGCCACACTTTCATAAACGTGTCCTGGAGCAGGTCCTTCGCCTCTTCTCGGTCGCGCACGCGGAAATAGATGAATCGAAAGATGGCATCTGAATTTTTATCGTACGCCTTGAGGTACGCCTTTTCATCCATGGGGCTTTGTACTATATGACGGATAATGTCTGAATTCCTTACACCGTAGAAGGATTGGCCGTCCCTGTCAACAGTGGTACCCTGTACGGGTAGCTTTTTTGGCACTCGCGGTATGCGGTCTGCGTGTCGGCGGGCGATAGAGTGAGGCTCGGGATGAGTTCAAAAAATGCCACAGCGACGTGGCATTTACAGGCTCTGATTCGTTCTCGATCTGGCGATTGGTCTATTCCGATTTGTTTCACGTCTTATGGCGTCCCCAATCCTGCTCAGCGGGATGACCTTCAGGATCGCCCCGCAGTAGATTTCGCTGCGCTCAATCACTACGGGGCGGGCAACCTGACAATTTTTCATGGCGTGCCTGAGAGGATTCGAACCTCCGATCCCCAGCTCCGCAAGCTGGTGCTCTATCCACTGAGCTACAGGCACCTAATAACGCTCCCTGCCCCGTACTTCCGCCTTGGGCGGATGGTGCTGGGTGTCCAGGCTGAGCTATGGGGACAGCATGAGCCGTCAAAATATGACACGTGTTTGAGACCAGGGCCGCTCTTTTACGGCTACGGCGAGGTGCTCAGATAAAAATCAACGCTCCCGTAATGAGAGCAAATCTCAACATATACTATTTTCCCCGCTTTGACAACCGTTGGGAGACACTTGAATGAGCGAGCAGGCGCCTGAGGCGACAGCGCCTCAGAACTTGAGCAAACGTCCCCAAAAGTCGCTCGTCGGTTCTTCCTCTCTCTCGATGTCTTCCGGCAGGTATTGCAGCAGAATTTCTCGGATTTCGTTCGGATCCTGATCTTCGAGAGATATTCCGGTCAGCGGGCGGTAGATCCTCTTCGGATCAAAGTACAGCATCTTCACTTGGGGCGGCTGATAGATGATGAAGAAATTTTTTATCGTATCGTAGGAATGAAAATCGTTTCCGACAAGGATTCCGTCTTCGGTGATCTCGACGGCTCGCGTATCAGCGCCGCGATACTCACTGATGCTGAAGGTAAAGATGGAAAGAACAACGATAGCCGCGAGGAGCGGGTTGTTATTGAAGTATGCGAAGATAAGTATTGCAAGAACGACAAGACCCGCGATGACGTACCACCACACGCCCCGAGAATACTCGTCGTGTTCTTTGCCCTCCCAGTGCGCAAACACCGCACCGCGATCAGGCTGTTCACTCGTCTCCGCCGATACTTCCTGGTGCTCGTCATTGTTTTCTGCCATAGAACAAGTAT
>JBBTUM010000058.1:0-8047 GCA_038063795.1 Patescibacteria group bacterium
AAGCTTTACGATCAGGGCGTACAGTATGCGCTCTGTCCGGAGCTCGGCCTCACTGGCTACAGCTGCGGCGACTTGTTCCACCAGGACACGCTTCTCAAGTCAGCTCTCAGGGCGTTTGAGATGCTGGTCAGCTGGTCTGACGAGCATCCTGCGATGATGTTTTCTGTCGGAATGCCGCTCATGGTCGATGGCATGGTGTTCAACTGTGGCGTGACCATGGCGGGTGGCAAGATTCTCGGCGTTGCACCCAAGAGCTATCCGCCGGAGTATCGGGAGTTTTACGAGCTCCGGCACTTCGCGCGCGCCGTGGAGGCACGGTCGAAGGAGATCTCGATAGGTCGGCAGCGGAACATTCCCTTTGGGAACGATCTCCTCATTCGCTGGGCCGAGGTACCCTCGTTCGCACTGCACCTCGAGGTCTGCGAAGACCTCTGGGTGCCGATACCGCCGAGCGCCAAAGCGGCGCTTGCAGGCGCTACGGTTCTCGCAAACCTGTCGGCCTCCAACATCACTATAAACAAGTCGAGTTATCGAAAGATGCTCGTGGAGTCGTCTTCAGGGAAAAATCTCGCTGTGCAGCTCTATGCTGCAGCCGGCAGGGGGGAGTCAACGACCGATCTTGCTTGGGACGGCGATGGGTACATTGCGGAACGAGGAACGGTCATTGCCCGAACAGAGCGTTTTGCCGACGGCGGTACGCATATCGTTGTCGACGTTGACCTGGAAGTGCTGCTCCTTGACCGGGCACGGCAGTCCTCGTTCAGGCAGAATGCGTCAGACCATCGGTTCGCGTTTCGCAACGAAGTGTTTTACGGAGCGTTGAAGCCGGCGAAGAACGGTCATCCGGCTGGTATCCACGAAACGTTCCTGCGCTCTATCGATCCGCATCCATTCGTGCCAAGCGACACCGAGGTTCGCGACGAGCGGTGTCGCGAGACGTTCATGATCCAGGCAACGAGCCTGGCACATCGTCTCGAGTCGCTGCCGGAAAGCATGTGGAAGGTCGTCATCGGTGTGTCAGGTGGGCAAGATTCAACGCACGCGCTGCTCGTCGTCGCGTATACGATGGATCTGATGAAGCTCCCCCGAACGAACATCATCGCGGTCACCATGCCCGGTTTCGGCACGACAGGCCGTACGTATCGGAACGCCTTGAAGCTCATTCGGTCGGTCGGAGCTACTCGCTTCACACGACCGGTCAAGACCATCGCGAAAGCGCTGTTCCGGGCTGCAGGATACGATCCGGCCTCAGACAAGGGCAAGGAGAAGGCGCTCGTGTTCCAGAACGCACAGGCGTGGGCACGAAAGATGATCGAGCTCGCGATCGCATGCCACAAGGGGGCGATCGTACTCGGGACCGGGGACCTTTCTGAGCTTGCGCTCGGATGGTGCACGATGTTCGGCGACCACGCCTCGCACTACGGCGTGAACTCAGGAGTTCCGAAGACGCTCATCTCCTATCTCATCAGCTGGGCATCTGACGTCGTCTTCAAGGGCGACAAGAAGCTGCAGCGTTGCCTGCGGGACATCCTCGCGACGCCGATCTCGCCTGAACTCGAGATGGCCGCAGAGGATGGGACCATCGTCCAGATGACGGAGCAGGAGATCGGACCGTACGAGCTGCACGACTTCACCATGTATTACCTTCTGCGGTTCGGCTTTTCTCCGTCGCGTATCTGCCGCATGGCTCTTCACGCTTTCGATGGCAAGTACACGATTGATGAGATCAAGAAGTGGATGCGGGTATTCATCACGCGTTTCTTCCAAACGCAGGTGAAGCGCTCGTGCCTACCTGACGGCCCCAAGGTCGGACTGGTCTGCGTCTCGCCGCGAGGCGACTGGCGCATGCCGTCAGACGCGCTGTCGGATGCCTGGCTTCGGGACCTGGACATGGTACCCGACCAGATCTAGCTGGAAAGCGTCCTTTGCAACACTGAGCCCCCTTGCCCCGTCCTACGGAGCAGGGGGGTTTTTCTTAATGTTAGCCAATTCCTGTGGCGAGCCCGCGATGAGGTGACTTTTATAAAATCGCTAATTTTAGCTACAAATTAAATAAGCCAAATCTACCACTAAATTAATATTATTCTAATGTTAGCAGAATTATCAACTATTTTGATTGACTTTTGGCTAGAAATGAGCTATAATGGATACATAGTACCACCGTACCATGGTATTAATCATGGCTGGAGGTAGCTAAAGCCAAAATAAAAATAAAAAGTCTTGCAGTCTCTGATCATCCAGCATAGGGCTTTGAAAAACTTTATTTTGGCAACAAGTAAAGTTTTTTTTATAGGGAATTTTACTATGAAAATCAACGCACTCACACTTGACCATAGTTACCTGCAGCTCATGAGGCTTGCGGGCGTTGCGCTCATTACCGCACTGGTTCTTCCATGGTTCATGATCTATGTGAGGTTTGTGAGCGCAGCCAATACGACCGATTTTTCACAGACGATCAATGCGGGCTCCTTGAACGTCGATATCGTTGATGCCAACGGTACGACGGTCGGATCACCGTCGGTTTCGCTGAGCTCGATGACTTTTTCCTTTGACAAGGCAACGACAACGGGAACGTTCGGTACGGCATCACAGAAGGTCCGACTTTCAAATCCTACAGGGACAGCGACATGGAGCGTTACTGTTGCCGCGACGAGCGGAGCAACGACGGTATGGACTGATGGCGGCAGCAATACTTTTGACTTCAATGACCCAGCGTTTGCAGATGATGGGGGTGACACGGATACGAAGGGAGGCAGGCTTGCCGTTGATCCGTCCGGCGGAACGATCGCTGGAGTAAATGGCTGTGCAACGACAAATGTTTCCGCTGGCTCCTCATCCGCGTTCAATGAAGGCGTCACGAATTCAATTACGTTGTTCTCGGCAAGCTTAGGTGCCTCGACCTACTGCCGCTGGGACCTCACTGGCGTCTCTCTGTCACAATCTATCCCAGCTCAGCAGGCAGGGGCGACGTACACCTTGAACATGACGTTGACAGCGAGTTAATCCTCTTGATATGAAACCCCGACGCTACGGTCGGGGTTTTTTGTTGTACGAGCTTGTGTGCTATACTAAATGTTGTCATGAAGGGAGGATGTACGCGAAATAAAGACAAAAAAATGAATTATTTGATGCCGACCCTCGCAGCGGTTGTCGGCATTTTTTTTGTTATCGGAGCCGCGAACGCCATCGATTACAGTGGCATAGGCGGCAGACCCGCTAATCCTGATCCTGCCGTTCCGAATTCGGAGAGCTGGTTCATCTATCATCTAGGTTCCGACGAAATGAAGGAGGATGCCGTCGTCATTCAGAACACGACGCCGGAGAGCGAACGCATCGTCGTCTATGCCGCCGATTCCACGCCATCGACCGACGGCGGTTTTGCGCTTGAGCAGCAGGTCGAGGAAAAGAACGAGGTCGGAGCATGGGTCCTTTTCTATCCGGAGGCGTCTCTCGAAGCGTCTGATGAGGTCATTCAGAAATGGTATGGTGACACCGCCACCACGACGCTGAGTATAGCTGAACGCTGCAAGCCGCTCGAACTGTACTCGACCGGCGACACATCTTCTCTTTCGGAAGAGGAGGCCGCAAGCGCCCTGCTGCTCGCGCATTGGTGCGCGGGTGTTCCAGAGTACGCGTTCGATCTGGGCTCGCAGGAGCTTGTCGTGATCCCATTTATCATTCGGATTCCGGAAGATGTCTCGGTCGGCGAGCATACGGGGGGCATCATGGTCCAGAAGGCCGAAGTGGATGAGAGCGCTGGTGCGGGGATCAAGCTGACGACACGGCTTGGCGTCCGTATCTATGAGATTGTTCCTGGCGAGATCATGCGGGACCTCGCGATCACGAAATTTGAAAAGAAATACCTCGCTGACAAGCATTCCTATATTTTCAGTGTTGGCGTTCGGAATGAAGGGAACGTCAGTCAAGATTTTACGGTCACCTATTCATTTTCGAACGCGCTCTTCGGCATCGGCGATGCGATAGTCGAACGGTCGATGCAGGTATTGCGTGACGACGAGCTGGTGTCGAATCTTGAATGGCAGCCGCCAAAAATAGGGTGGGTGCGTGCTCAGGCAGTCGTTCGGTATGAGGACGATGGGCAAAGCGTAAATCTTCAGTCTGGTACGCTCACGGTGCTCATCATCCCCTGGCTGGAGCTCGGCATCCTCGCGGGCGCAGTGTTGATATTGCTTACGGCCTTGCTGCTGCTGCGCAGGTCTCGCGCCCGGCTGCGCGACCACACCGGATGGAAGCCGTACATCGTTCGGAAAGGTGATGCGATTCAGGATTTGGCAGGAACGCAGGGGGTGGGGTGGCAGAAGATCGCACTCGTCAATAAGATTCGGCCTCCGTATGTTCTCACGGGCGGCCAAGAGATCCTCTTGCCCGCCGCGGTGCCTGGTTCCGTCGTGATTCCTGTTAAAGTAGCGCGACGAAGAACCAAACCAAAGAGCAGAAAGAAATCAGCAAAGAATGAAGAGGTTTTTCCATCTCGTTAGAAGGGCGATCATCGCGAGTCTGATCGTCAGCTGGATCTTTACTGGCACCCCTCAGCTTTGGCAGAGCCTGTCATTCCCCCCGAAGGTCCAGGAGGCACGGGCCGTTTTTTCAGGCATCGCGTCGCGCGGATCCGCGACATTGTCCGGAACGGGGTCCACGCTTGCCGTCTCGCCAACCGCCAACCTGACCGCAGGGAAGATCGTCATCGTCTCAGCTGTCTCAGACAACGAGGATGCGACCGACGGCGCGACAACCTTCCATTCGGTCAGTGATACGCAGGGGCACACGTGGAACAAGGTCTTCGAAGAGACCGAAACCGATGGGGCCGCCGATGACGGATCAACCTCATCGCTGTGGTGGACAAAAGTACAGACAGAGATAGCTACGACCGATTCCATCACCCTGACATTGGGAGCGAGTAAGTCCGATGCCGTAATCGCGCTCGTTGAGGCCACGGTAGCCTCGGGGAATACCGTTGTCGCCCTCGCCCCAACCCCGACACACTCCACGTCAGGAACCTCCCTATCGAACGTCCGTTCGAGCCTCACCAGTAGAGAGTACCTCTTCTTTGGTCTCTTCGGCGCTGAAGGCGAGGACACCGCGAAAACCGCGATCACGAACTACGCTGAACAACATGATCTGGTCAGTACGACCGCCGGACAGGCCATTGCGAACGTTCAGATGCACGTGGGTACCCGTATCTTGACCGGCACCGGAGACACCTGGACTTCTTCTGCGGTCACCTTCACGAACGGCATGCAATCCCTGACCGCCTTCTACGAAACCGCCAGCGCAGCTCCAACCATCACCGTGAATCAACCAGACGGCACAGGCGATACGATCGCCCAGAATGCCAACTTCACGGTTAATTACAACCTTGCCGATACCGACGACGCCGTGACCGCGAACTTCGCCTACGATGCCGACGCTTCTGGCTACGATGGGACCAACATTGTCGGATGTACTAATCGCGCTGAAGGGACCGGCAGTACCTGCACCTGGAACACGACCGGAGTAACCCCTGGCACCTACTATGTCCATGGGACCAGTACCGACGGCGCGACCGCAGCCCAGGACTACTCATCAGGAGTTGTGACCATCAACGCTGCCCCGACTGCCAATGTCGATGACCCTGATGGTACCGGTGACACCGTGACCGTGGGCGACAACTACAGCGTCCAGTACGACCTTGCCGATACCGATGACACGGTCACCATGGCCTTCTACTATGATACCGATAGTTCTGGCCTTAACGGTACCGCCATCTCCGGGGCCTGCGCCACAGCAGCAGAAGGTACGAACGTGACCTGCACGTGGAACACGACCGGGATGACCACTGGAAGCTACTACGTCTACGGCATTACCAATGATGGTATCAATGCCGCTGTCAGCGACTACTCTCCGGGGCAGATCACCATCAATCCGGTGGGGTCGCTCTCCGTCGATATCGTTGATTCAGGGGGAAGTCCTGTAGCAAGCCCATCGGTCGCGATGTCCACGCAAGCATTCTCTTTCGCGCTGACGACGCCGACCGGGACACTCGGCTCAGCGAACGAAAAGATCCGCGTGACGAACACGACGGCGACAGCGCCCTGGAGCCTTACTATCGGCGCGACGAGCGGCTCGACCGCGGTCTGGACGACTGGCTCGGTCACCTATGACTTTAACGATCCGACCGCGAGCGCCGGAGACGGTGGAGATGCTGATTCGGTCGGGGGGCAGCTCTCGATCAACCCCTCGCCAGCAACCATTACGCCTCAGGGCGGATGTAGCACGACGGGCATCTCGCTCGGTTCATCGAACGCGTTCAGTGAAGGTGTTACAAACTCAATCACGCTCGCAACGGCGAGCGGAAGCGCCCAAACGGGGTGTTACTGGGACTTTACGGGCATCGGGCTTTCCCAGGACATACCAGCTGGGCAGGCGGTTGGGACTTACACGATCAATTTTACGCTGACCGCGAGTTAATATTTGTTACGTGTCATGCCTGCGAAGGCAGGCTCCAGATTTCGCTGCTGAGCAATTCTAGACGCCGTATCCCTGCCCGCCATGCGAGCAAGGCGAGGCAGGCGGGATGTACGGCGTGACATATCATAAATAATTCGCTCAGACGCGCTGGCCACAGTCTATTGCATTAAGCGTTGGAGGCGAAGGCTAAGTCTATTTTTCCTTGTCCAGTTTCTTGATGAGCGCATTCATCTTGAGAAGCGCTAAAATGAAGACCATGAACGGCGCTAAGCGAAGGAGATCGATGGCCAGTGAATTTTCGATGATCGAGGCGGCGACCAGCAAACGCAGCATCTGTATGAGAAAGAGCAAGAAGAAGGCCAGGGTCAGGAGCTTGAAGAAGGTGTCGAGCTGTTTCTCGACGCGCCATACGATCCTGAGCGACATGAGGATGAGCATCAAGGTCATGATGAGCGAGATCAAATGCATGACCAGCAGCGAGCCTTCGGAGGTGAGAGTCGAGAAATCGGGCATAGGGTTGGTTTAAGATATTAGGCCGTCTTTTTTAAGGTCTTCCTCGGAAACTTGATGGATCATTTTGCCGAGTAATTCTACCTCACGGTGCTCCAGGTAGGCAACGAAGACCGCGATAGCGAACGTCATGGTGAGTATCTGTATCAGGATCGTCGCGTCCGTTTTGATCCCGCCTGGCAGAACGATGACCGGTGCGCCGGTGATCGAAAAGTTCGTATACGACAGCGCTTCAGTGTCGGCGTAGTTGACGACAGCCTCGAGTCGATAGTGTCCTTCGGGTATGGTCGGTTTCATTTTGAAACGCTTCAGGTACGAGGTCTGGGTCGAGACCGATACTGTTTCTTTCTCATTCAGATATTCATTGCCCGCCGCGTCGAGTATTCGGTAGCTCACTGCTGAGTCGACGAGGTATCCGGGCGAGCCGATATTGAGAAGTGTGATCTGGGCAAAGAGCTCATCTCCAGGACGTATCTCACTTGACTCGTCCACCCCGATGATCTCGGCTCGTATATCGAAAAGCACCTGACGTTTTTCAAGTAGTGATTGTGGAATGTAGATCGTCGTTCTCGGCTCAGTGACGACACTCGTTCCCGAGGGGTTAGAGTTCGATACATCGGCAGTTGCGGGGAACTCAGTCGTGCCGACCATGAACTGTAAAAAAACCGTTCCCAGTATCGCACCGCCGTCAGGCGTAAAAATCGTCGCATGGGCAGTATGGAGGCCGTCGTCAAAGTTTTCTGCAAGTGAATAACGCCACTCCCCGGAATCGTCGGTCTTGATGCTCGAGGTAATAGTAGTGCTGTTTTCTCGCTGAAGTTCTAGAAACATGAGCGTATGCGGTATGCTGGTCGATCCGGACAGGGTCGGATGCCTATCCGTAATCGTCGGCACTTTATTTTGGAAGATCATGTTGGTCGCCGTGCCACCTTCAGGGACCGAGCCGTCTGCGAGCGTCATTTTCATGCGCAGTGTCGCCGAGGGAACTTCAGGTGCTGGTTCGCTTGGCGTGCCTTCCTGTGCACGATAGGCGACCGGGTAAGAAGCGCCGGGATCGTTATGGCCGTGG
>JBBTUM010000059.1:0-1674 GCA_038063795.1 Patescibacteria group bacterium
CGCCCTGCGTCGCGCGACCGGTGACATTGACGGTACCCAGAGGCAGCCTGATGACCTGTCCCTTGCTCGAGATGATGATCAGATCTTCCTTCTCCCGCTTGATATCCACGATCATGGCCGAAGCGATAGCGCCGGTCTTCGGTGTCACGTGCGCCGTTTTCACGCCCGACCCTCCTCTGCCCTGCGACTTGTACTCGGTCAGTTTCGTCCGCTTGCCAAAACCGTTGTCCATGACCGTCAGGAGCTGCTCTGTCGGCGACGCCTTCCCGTCAACGACGAGATCCATTCCGACGATGGAATCATCCTTCTTCAAACGCATTCCCCGCACGCCGGCGGCATTTCGTCCCATCGGCCGCAAGAGCTTTTCCTTGAACCGTATCGCCTGGCCACCACGCGATATCAGAACCACATCATCGTTTCCGGACGAGAGCCGGACCCACTCGAGCGTGTCTTCGCCCTTGAGCTTGAGCGCGATGAGACCCGATCGTCTGACCTTCACGAATTTCGCAATATCAACTTTCTTGATGAGCCCCTTCTTTGTCACCATCACGAAGTATTTGAATGCGGTGAGGTCTTCTCCCGGCAGCACTGACGAGACCTTCTCTTCAGGACCGAGCTGCAAAAAGTTCACGATGTTCTGTCCCTTCGCGGTGCGGGACGCCTGCGGGATCTCGTAGGTCTTCAGCTGGAAAACGCGGCCTCGCGTGGTGAAGAACATAAGGTCACTGTGCGTATTCGTGCTGAAGAAATGCTCGACCTCGTCCTCCTCTTTCGTCGTCATGCCCATGACGCCCTTGCCCCCGCGGCCCTGCGCCTTGAACATATCGGGCGACATGCGCTTGATGTATCCGTCATGCGTGATGGTCACGACTGCGGATTCATTCGGTATGAGATCCTCTGCCGACATCTCGCCGACCGCCGACTTGATCACCTTCGTCTTTCGGTCATCGCCGTATTTTTCGACCAATCGTGCAAGCTCGTCCGTGATGATGCTCGCGATCTTCTGCGGACTTTTCAGTAACGCCGTAAGCTCGCCGATGAGCTTACGCTTCTCCGCGAGCTCGGTCTCGATCTTCAAGCGCTCCAGATTCGCGAGCGCCTGAAGCCGCATCTCGAGGATCGCTACCGACTGACGCTCGGACAGCTTGAACTGCTTCATCAGATTTACCTTCGCAATCTCACGATCCTTTGACGCTTTGATGATTTTGATGACCGCATCTATCTTATTCAGAGCGAGATGCAGCCCTTCCAATATATGCGCGCGCTCTAGTGCGCGGTCGAGATCATACTGTGCGCGTCGTCTGACGACCTCTTTGCGGTACTTTATGTATTCCTCGAGCGCGGTCTTCAGCGTCAGGACTCTCGGCTGAATGCTGTCGACGAGCGCGACCATGTTCACGTGAAAACTGTCTTGCAGCTGCGTATGCTTGTACAGATTGTTGAGGATCTTCTTCGGGTAGGCGTCCTTCTTCAGATCGATGACGACGCGGACTCCGGCCTTGTTCGACTCATCACGCAGGTCCTTGATGCCTTCGACCTTCTTCTCACGAACCAGGTCCGCCATCTTCTCGACCATGGTCGCCTTGTTCACCTGATACGGGATAGAAGTGATGATGATCTGATACTGCCCGCTCTTATTCTCGACGATCTCGGCCTCACCGCGCATGACGATCG
>JBBTUM010000060.1:0-5467 GCA_038063795.1 Patescibacteria group bacterium
GAATCCGTGACCCAGATCCGCCTGAAACTCTTGTCCAGGAACCTGCGCCATGAGGCATCCGGGAAAACCGGGTGCGTCGCGTACAGGCTCGTCTGGAGAGCTCCAGCTGCTAACAGCGCCACCTTGCATTCGAGCGCCGTGCCGCCGGTCATGATGAGATCGTCCACGATCACGGCGTGACGGCCTCGAGGGTCGCCTTCCTTGATGGTGACGATCCGCTTCGCGCCGTCCCTCCGCTTCTCGCAGATGATCTGCGGATACTCGGCAAACTGCCCGTGAAAACGCTTGAAGGCGCCATCATCCGGGTATGCGATCGAGATCTTGTCCGGCTCAGGCTCCGCCAGAAGCCGCTCTTTCAGGAGCGGGATCGAGGAGATGAGGACCGGGATCACGTTGTCGCTGAAGTAGAACCGCTCCTGGAGCGCGTGGATGTCACAGATGACTATCCGCGCCGGACCAGCACCGTGGCAGTGCGGTATCGCCGAAAGCATCCGTGCGAGCGTCGCCGCGGTCACGATCTCTCCGGGCTTGTCGACCCGGTCCATCGTCCCTGTCGAGAAAAACGGCAGGAAGACGGTCAGGGACCGTGCCTCGTACCGCGGCAGTGCGTACAGAACGCTCATCTGAGCGAAAATGTCTCGCGGATCTTCGAACGCCGCGAGAAACGCGACGTCACGACCACGAACGGCATCTACCTCCTCGATGAATGTCTGCGGCCAGCTGTCGGGAAACGAATCCCACCGGATAGTTCCAAGACTCAGGTCAGCTGCGAGGCTTTGCATCTTTTCCGCAAGACCCCGCGTGTGAGGAGCAGAGAACAGCGTCAGCGATGAGCTCACGAGATGTCTCCTTATTCTGAATCAGTACGTGACTGATGTTTGTTATTTAGTCCTGTAAAAGAACCCTTGTCCTAACGCAAAGCGCTTATAAAAAAATACGCGACTTGAGTAAGGGGCCGACTCGATCTCTTCACGAAGTTCCTGGTCCGTGAACGTCGGCCGATGGATACGCTGCCACTCGTTGTTGGACCTCTCAATGTCCCAGGGACAGACCGAACGCACCCATTCCAGCTTATGCGAGGGCTCTCCCGTCACAGGATCGCGTCTTGTGTAGTGAATGACCTGGGCATTGTTAATGCGATGGTGTGGATCCTTCGACGCATGCAGCTCCAGATAACGCCACGGCGTCATTCTCTCGAGGAGTATGCGAACAGTCCACATAACCTCACCATGGCACACCCAGATGACGTTCATGTCGGAGCATTCACGGTGCAGCGTCGAGATCGGCGCTCTCAGACGTAGCGCTACCGATGCCATCGACTCGCCCCCGCCCGGCGCCCAGAGGAATGGATCGGTTTCCTTTCGCTCCATGTCGCTGGCGAACTGGTCGCGGCGCTCCTCATCGGTCAAGAGGTCGAGCTGGCCGTAATCGCGTTCGCGAAGGTTGTAGTCGACATGCCATGGAGGTCCTAGGACCTCGAGTTGGTACGCGGAACCCATCGCACGAATATGAGACGACGTGGTGCGGCGGTCAAATCGAGTCATGATGTTCTTTCGAATCCAGAGACCTGATTCTCTCACCTGCCACTCTCCGCGCGTCGTGAGTCGCCACTGCGAACTCGGTCGCTTGCGGAACCCTTCCGTGAAGTGCCGATTGTCGCCGCGACGCGAACGTCGGTTCGCGACATTGCCTTCTGACTCTCCGTGCCGCACGAGCACGAAGTTGATGGGCATCATAATGCCTACCTCCATTATGTAAAATGAACTTTTTTGATTCCTCCTTCGAGTTACTTATCCCGCTGATACGTAACTCGAGTAAGGAGCCCAGCACCACTCTGCTCTGCAGAGTGGTGCTGGGCGAGAAATCAGTAGCGGCACTCCTCGAAGGTTCCGCCGGAGTAACCGAAGACGCGCTTGTAGCGCTCGACCGCGAAGACCGGACCCGTCGCCTTCGCGAGATTGTCCGAGAGCTTCACGGCCGGGCTGCCATCCGCCTCGATGACCTTGACGACGAGTGACAGGGACGAAAGCCCCAGGTCGTTCGTGAGGTTCGTGCCCCACCCGAAGGAGACGCGGACGCGATCCTTGAAATGGCTGTGAATCTTCAGGATCGTCTGGATGTCCAGACCATCGCTGAAGACCAGAAGCTTTTCGCGCGGATCGACGTCGTGCGACCGGTAGAACCGTATTGCCTTCTCACCGAACGCGATCGGATCACCGGAATCGTGGCGCAGGCCTTTCCACTGATGGGCCTGATCCCGAGTCATGTCACGGAAGAAGAAATCCGACCCGAACGTGTCAGTGAGGGCTATGGAAAGCCCGAAGCCGTACGTATCCCACCAATCACGAAGGACTTGGTTGTGGGAGGCGTGCAACGCCTCGTCACCGCCCTGCCCCATCATGGCGGCCAGCACCATGAACATCCCGTGCGCCGATGTTCCCATCGGCAAAAGCCCGAGAATCATCGCTATCTCGGTATTCGAGGTGCCGAGCATCCGTTGCGGTCCAAGCTCGTCGGCGGTCGTTCTCACGACATACTGCTGCCACAGCTTCGCGAACCGCCTCCGTGTACCGAAGTCGGTGAACGTGATATCCGTGTTCTCGCGGAGGATCTTGATCTTCTCCGCGAGCCGGATACGCCCAGTCGCCTCGATGACATCCCGCTCGAACGGCCTCATCCGCTCGAGCAGAGCTCGGTAGTAGAGCTCATTCACGATCGAGAGCGCCAGCGTTTCCCAGTAGATTGCTTCCGACCATTTCCCCGGAAAGCGGAGATCGAACGTGCCGTCGGTGACTCGAAGCTCGTACGGAGGCATCTGCAGCTCCCTCAGGAATTGCAGGTACTTCTCGGGAAACATCCTGTCGCCGTACTCGTTCGTGCCTCGAAGGTAATGAAGCTCGGAGTTGTTGAAGCGGAGCGTGCGGACATGGTCGAGCTCGCATCTCAGATCCGATTCGTTCACGATTTCGGCGAGACGCACGCCTTTGGTCCGATTTCTGAACCCGTAAACGACGGGAACGTCAGGATACCGTTGAAATATGAGGTTCCCCATCGTGAACATGTAGAAGTCTGTGTCCAGGAGCGACGTGATGATCGGATGATTCATAAGCGCCTCCTTCGGAGCTTCATCAGAGATTTGGTCGCTTCGTCGACAATGCTGTTCCGGAATCGTACACCTTGAAACATCCTGATGAGTCCGTAGACGCGGACGTCCTCACAGACGTAGTCCTTGAGCTCGGAGACGGGGATCCAGACGCGTCTGACGTGTTCTCCGGCGTCGGTGCCGAAGCTCCGCTCCGCGGCTTCGAAATCCTCCTCCGTCACCTCGACGTAGCAGAGGTAGGCTCGCTCGGCAAGAATGCCGGCTGAGAGCGCCATCGGAACGCCGTGATTCAGGATGACGATCCGATCTTCGGTGACATTGACGCCAGCCTCCTCTTTCGCTTCCTTCACGGCGAGCGCTGCGACACCGAGGTCGACGTCGAACCGGCCTGCGATGGTCTCGGTGATGAATCCTTCCGGATTGTCGTCGCGGACCTGCGACTCGCGGACCTGCTTCACGAGAAGGACGCGATCACGAGACTTGTCGTAGACGAGCAAGTTGACCGAGTCGGTCGACACCACGACATCGCGAACCAGACCTTCGTCGGTCGTGATCCGCTCCACGCGGAAAAATCCCTTGAACATCGTTTCACGCTTCATGCGCGAATCTCCTCTATTGACTTGATTGACAATGAACGTGCGTCACTAAGACGAAAGAGCTTACATCGAGCTGAGCTCGATGGAAATTCTTTGGAGGGAGTGACGATGTGCATGCTGCACATCGTCACTCCCCGTCTTACTGGTTGGAAAGAACGAATCAGCTCGCGAAACGGATGTCGTCGATCTCGATCTCGTCGAAATCGACCGACTCGAGGGTCTCGAGCACCGCGTAGAGACGCTGCCTGCGGAACTGGTAGACGGTCATCCTCGTGTCGCCAGGCGCGTAGTCGGTCTGGTTCGACGGACGGTTCTTGATGGTCCGTCCGCTGACTTCGGCGTTCTGGGGCAAGTCGGCCACGCGAACACGCGCAAAGACTTTGTCGAACTTACTGCTGGCCATTGATCCTCCTGTCGCAAGGAATGGGCTTACTCGATGACGACGATGGGACGCCACTGGGACGACCTCTCCTGGATCAAGCCTGCGAGCTCCTCTCCGAGCTTGAGCGCTTCGGAAAAGCCAGGAGTGAAGTTCCGCCACTCTGGAGGGATGCCCTCGAGCCCGACATTGGCACCAATCATGGCACCGACCATCGAGGCTGTGCTGTCGGTGTCTCCTCCGGCCGATACGGCCTCGAGGATTCCGGTACGGAAATCCGCCGGATGTCTGAGGAAGGTCGCGATGGCGAAGGAAACCGACTGTAGACAGAAGCATTCTGTACCGAGCGTCGTGCGGGCCCATGACGGATCACGAAAGAGCTCGCTCGACTGGTTCTCGATCAGGCTCAGCCTGTTCTGCATCGAGTCGGCAATGCCGTCTATATTCGAATACTTGGCTTCCATCACGAGAGTAGCCTCGTTCAGAACATGGATCAGCGGCCAGAACTCGGCCATCCTCACCTGCGATACCGAGTAGGAAACGGATCGCATCATGACCATCGCGATCGCCTGTGCGACTACGAAAGCCGCATGCGATGCTCGTGGATCGCTGTGCGTGAGAAAACCCAGCTCAGCAACAGCCGCCATGAACTCCCTCTGCGGCATGCGCGATGAGGCGTAGAGCCCCAGCGGCGCGACCTTCATCGCGACGCCATTGCCAGCACCGAGATTCGGTCCTTGCGATTGCGCCCGAGTTGCTGGGTTGCGACCTTCCTTTCCTCCGGATTCGAACCAGCGCTTGATCTCCTTCAGGGACCGACGCGTGGTCGGACCCCAGCCGAAGGTACACCGATCGAATTCGAGTACTTGCTCGCGAGCGATGTCCTCGATGTCGAACTGGCGCTTCCGGATGAGCGACCTCGCGACCGCAGCGGTGAGCTGCCAGTCGTCGGTCGTGTCACCGGCTTTCAGAGGCATCGTGCCCCTGATCGTCTGTTGGATCGGATCCACGAAACCGGTCACGCCGATTCCATCGGTCCTCTCCATGATCTGCTCGAACGTCATGGTCTCCCAGGGCATGCCCATGGCGTCGCCGATGGCGACGCCCGCGAGGCAGCCCTGCACTTTCGAAAGCAGGGTCGGTTTCATGAGCGGGATTCTCCTTTGCGGAACAAAAGCTGTTCCAGCTTGTCGGCGAGATCCTGGTCGGGAAGACAGGTGAGCTCGACTGCAGCGGTCCTGCTTGCCCGTACCCGCATCTCGATCGCTTTCTCGACGAACTGGTTGTCAATACAGGCTCTCACCGGCCGTTTGTCCGGATCAAGCGAACGAATGGTGATCGCGGCGTCCGCCGGAAGCGGCTTCGCCTTCCAGCCCCATGGCTCGATAA
>JBBTUM010000061.1:0-12452 GCA_038063795.1 Patescibacteria group bacterium
TGCATGAGAAAGCCGAAGAGCGCAAAACCGACGACCCGCTTATCGATCAGCGCTGCGTTTTGCATAGGGGCGATAAAGAATTACCATGAGAAGAGCGACTCGCGATGCGAACCAGAGCACGACCGCGTGCCTCCATCCAAAATGCTTGTAAAAGTAGTGCACGACGCTCCGGTACCAGATCAGCTGTTTCGTAATGAGCACTTCCTGACGGAAGCTCGCGCCGCCATGATGTATGACCCGCGCCTGCGGTAGATAGCAGATCGCCGCCCCGCTCTGACGCACGCGACGGCACAGGTCCACTTCTTCGAACCACAGAAAAAATTTCTCGTCAAAGTACCCTACGGTGTCGAGTGCGCTCCGTCGAAAGAACATAGCCGATCCCATGACCTGATCGACCATCTGTTCTCGTGCGGGATCAAAATCCGCATAGTAATATCGCTGCAAGGCGTGGACGCGGGGAAGCAGATGGCTCAGCTTCAAGATGATCAAGAGCTGTGAAGACAGCGTCGGCTCCCTTCGTATCGAGCCTCGCTGGTACGTGCCGTCAGGATTCTCAATCCGCGGTGCCGCTACGGCGACTTCAGGATGCGCATCCATATACGCAACGAGCGCCTCGAGAGCGCCTGGCGTGAGTTCGGCATCCGGGTTCAAAAAGAAGAGATATCGCCCCTGAGCCTTCGCCAGCGCACGGTTGTTCGCCCGAGCGAAACCAAGATTTTTCGGCATGCGGAAGAGCTTCACTCCTGGGAATTCCTTCTGCACCATGGAGGCGCTGCCATCGGTCGACGCGTTATCGACAACGATGCTCTCGACAGAAAGGATTCCGCGGTACTTCTCTATCGACGCAAGGCAGCGCCGCAGGAGGTCCCGCACGTTCCAGTTCACAATGATGACTGAAATGTCCATGTGGATCAGTACGTCAGTTTTTTCTTAACGATCATGAGCATCTGCGAAACTGTGTTGCTCCACGAATACTCCCGCACGGCGTCACGACGCATGAGCTGTTTTTCGGAAGAATCTTCAGCAAGCGCTCGCCCAATGCTGGAGTGAAACTCTGCCGCGTCCGACGCGAGATAGACAGCATCTTCGAACATCTCTGCGCCAGATTGTCTCGACGCGACCACGGGCTTTCCACACGCAAGATATTCATACACCTTCATAGGATTCGTCGAGGTGATAAATGGAGAAGTTTTATGCGGTATCAGCGCAACATCAAACTGCTGAATATACGCAGGCGCTTCATCGTATGACTTGTACCCGAGAACGTGAATATTCTCTTGCGTTTCAAGCCTCTGTTTGTCCCGATCGGACCAGACCGGGCCCACCATGACAAACGACTTGTTGGGGTTCATGCGCGCGAGCTCAACGATCATATCGACATCGACTCGGTCCTGGATAATACCGATATAACCCACGATCGGCCGAGGAATATCAGCAATGTCGCGGTTAATGAGCCGTCTCGGCGTCTGATAATGAGCGAGATCGACGCCGTTCGGAATCCAGTAAGCGTTCGGCTGGTTGTCGATGAGCTTTTGCAGCTCATCCGCGACCGTAAAAATGATATCAGCTTTCTCCTTGATATATGTATAGTTCTCTTTGAGCATCGGCACAAACTGCCGGTACGACGAGTGCTCTGCCCAGTTGTCCACGGCATCGAAAACCGTCAGCCGCTGGCCGAGACTTCCCGTATGCTTCATCGCCGGCGGAAAAAATGACCACACGACCATGTCCCGAAACTCAAGGCGCTCTGCGACAGCCTTGATACGCTGCATGAACCGCTCGGGAGATTTGTAAAACGTGCAGTTCGAATACACGGAAAGCTTATCTGAGATCTCCGTAAGCCGCTCCGTGAGGCTCCGATAGCGGACCTTGCCCTCAGGAAGACTCATCAGCACATTCTCCTTATAATTTCTGAGGGCACGCTTGAAGGTCAGCGGCGGATAATCCACCGCCAGAATGCTCCTGACATCCGATGAGCGCACCAGCTCATCAAGCACGTGATAGTTGCGATTATTCACTCCATGGAGCCACTCCGCGTAGCTCGACATGTTCAGCATGATGACATCAAAAGGGTGCATAGTTACGAACACACTAATTCGATCTTTTTTGCCTGCTGCTGCCATGTCGGTAAAGTCAGCAGACGACGGCGTGCATTCTCTCCCAGCGTCTCGGCGCGGTGAGGATCCGCGAGCAGCGACTGTATCGCGTCACGTACAACATCTGGCGTTGCCTCTCGGAGAAATACTGCGTTTTCGTCCGACCCCAGCGCTTCGCGTTCACCGAATGAATCACCCGCGATGATCGGAAGACCAAATGACGCCGCCTCGAGAAATACGATACCGAAACCCTCGACATCGCTGCCGATTTTGAAGGTCGGCAGCACGAACAGGTCAGCGCGGTCATAATACGCCCCCAGCTCACCATCGGCCACATCCGAACAAATAGCAACATATTTCATGAGCTGCAGCTCATGAATGATGCTGCGAAGATGTGCTTCCTCAGGACCGGAACCCACGATACAGTACCGCAGGACCTCGAAACGCTTGAGAAGATCTGGCAGAGCACGGATAACGAGCTCAAAGCCCTTTCGGCGGACGAGGCGGCCGACCGAGAGCAAAACCGTATTTCCGCGATAGCGCTCATCGAGAGCTGCACGAGTTTTGCCGTTCACGCTCAGTCGAGCGGCGTCGAGCGATGGTGTAATAGTTGTAACTGGCGTCTGTATTTCCAGCGTGCGGACGAGGCGGCCGGTCGCATCACTGTTCACCACAATATGTTTGGCTGACTTCAAGATATCGATCGTTACTGCCCGCTTACTCTGAAGCGCAAGACCAATGTCGAGACCGTGTAGCGAGATAACGTAAGGAATGCCTTTTGCTTGAAAGAGACGGTTGGCGACAATACCCAGAGGCAGGATATGTGGAGTAAAAATGAGCTCGCCTTGATATTTCTGCGCGAGACGTGACAGCACTCGAACGCCGGCACGCCATCGTGGCCGAACAAGCCGCGACAAAAGACGCACCTCGACGACCTGGGGCGACGTATGTTCAGTCATGGACTGATCGGTAATCACCTTATATCGCTCAGGCGGCAAATGCCGAAACAAGTTATAGCAATACATCCCTACACCTCCCCTATACGGATAGTATTCATGCGTGAGCAGAAGGGTCTTTCTCATCGGCGTAGAAGCGTTTTTAGATAGCGGAGATCATCTTTTTTAACAACCCGCAGAAGATAGATCAGAATCAGGTACACGACGCCAGCCGGAACGACTGCGAGATACCAGCGCGTGGCGCGCATAATGGTGACGGTCACGATACACATGACGGTTGCGGCTATCAGGAGACGAAGGAAGGTTGTAACGAGCGAAAGGTCGAATGAAACCAGACGCCGTGCGGCAATAATGCCCAGAACGAAAATAAAAAACGTGCTTACCGAAGAAGCGATAGCTGCTCCAAGGGGTCCGTACATCGGGATCAGAATGAGGTTCAGAGCGATATTCAGCGCCATCGTTATTCCCAGATTCAACGTCTGCACGTTCTGCCTGTTACACGCATTGAGGAGCGAAGCCACCGGAAAATTCAAAAAAAGGAACGGGAGTGAGGAAAGAAGGACGATCAGCGGAACGATAGATCCATTGTAAGCGTCTGTGTAGACCGCGGGTATGACACCAAAAGCAAGCGCACTGACTCCGAATGTGATAGGCATCGCGATGATAAGCAAATAATGCATCGAACGCATGAACGTATCGGTCAATCTTTCCTTGTCGTTATTCCAAAAATACGAAAAAGCGGGATACAATGCCGCGACAAAAGCGAGAGGCAGAAATTGGAAAGCGAAGGTCGCCTTGTAGGCGACGCTGTAAATACCGACTGCCGTATCTCCGGACATGAACCGCAAAAAAACGGTATCAATATACGCATAAAATTTCGTAAATACCGCCGCGAGCGCGAAAGGGATCGTTAATCGTATCAAATACTTCATCAGCGGCCAGTCATAACTTGTCCGGAAGCGTATGCCGAGCTTTTTGACGATGACAACGATGGGAACGATCGCATTAAAGATACTCGCAAAAAGTATAACGCTCATGATGATCCTAATATCAGCACCGCGATATACCGCAAAGCCTCCAACAAGGATGACGATGACCTGAAAAAGCATCGCCGTGATGCTCTCGTAGGTGAGGTTCTGATGCGCGCGTATCGTGGCATAAAAAGTGAGGGCAAAGCTATCCGCAAATGCGATAGCAACACCGATGTATATCAGGTGCTGTACGATAACCTCATCGATCACATGGGGCACGACGAGGAATGCTCCGACTACAACGATCGCTGCGAAGATGATCTTGAGTCCAATGATCTGCGACAGGATCGATCGAGCGTGATCGGGCTCCCTTGCTACCTCTCGCGTGAGCACGGGTGTGAAGCCGAGGTCGATCGCGGCGGTGATGATTGCAGCGATAGACATCGCAAAAAAATATTTACCCGTAAGGTCGGTACCGAGCGAGCGGGCAAGATACGAAAAGTATACAAAAGACAGCACTTTCTGTACTGACAGTGCCGCGATATAGAACGTCGTGTTCGTTGCAATTCGCCGCTGCGTGACTGACATGACGGCCTGAACTATACCATTTACCCTAGGAAATCTCAACCATTTTACCTGCTTTTAGAAAAAGAAAGGGTCCGTGCGCGAAAGTGTCGGCACGGACCCGCATGCGTACTCTGAAACGCTACTCCTCGGCTTCTTCCGGCTCGTACTGCATCTTCGGCATGAAGAGCAGGATGAGCAGGGCCAAGGGCCCGATGATGAGACTCAAGATCCACCACCCGAACCCGCTCCGGTTCTTCCCTTGCGCGATGCCGGCAGTGACAAGCGACAGCGTCGCCCAGATCGAAGCAACTTCTTTGGTCAGTCCTTCCACCGTGCACCTCCTCTAGTCGGAAAATGAAGCGATGGCATCTGCTTCGCTGAGCACGAGATCGAAGTACGACTCGGTCACCGTTTCGGATATCTTGCCGTGCACCCGGCTGGACTCCTTTACCAGGAGCCTCGCAGTCGCGCCGACATCACGGATCTTCTTGAAAGCCGCGACGAGCTGTCCCATGCCGGCCGATTCGACATAGGAAGTCTCGGTAAGATCCACAAGGATCTGCCGCGACCCCTTCCGAAGCAGATCGTGAACTGCGTCGTCCAGAGTGAACTCGCGATTGCCAATCGTGAGCTTGCCGCTCACCTTAAGGATGGTGATGCTACCCTTCACCTCAGTCGCGATTCGTATCATTCTTCCTCCGTCGTCTGTTGACAGCCGCAATGCCTACTTCCTCGGTCTCGCAGGATTCGATGTGGACATCAAGCTTCAGGACGCGCTTGAATTCGCGTCCGTCAATCATCGCTCTCGTGATGAGCATGACCTCGACGCCGACCTTCCTCGCTCTGCGGGTGGTGTCAAAGATCTCGGCCATGCCGACGGTGTCGATGACCGACAGGAGCCGAGTATCGATGGCAAGCCTCTTCCTCCCGGCTGCGAGGAGCTCATCAATGGTCAGATGAAGCTCAGCAACCGGGCCGGGATCCACGAGCGCCCCTTTCAGTACCACTGTCGTGACCGCGTCTACTTCGCAGATGCTAATTCGCATTGCGTGGACCTCCTCATGCAAAAACATCCGTTTCAAGGAACTTCATACCATACCATTTGTGAAAGCTGCGTCAATCGGCTGCATGTCGGTGCTATTGACAATTTATATAATAAATGTTATTATTTATTTTTGACCAAGTTCATCAAAACTCGACCAAATCGCCAAATAGGAGGCGCTACGTGTCAACGAATCAGAGACGGGTTGCGGACCTTCTATTCGCAGCGCAGATCGCACTCACGATATGGTTTTGCTCCGGGCAATTCTGGCACATGTACCAGAACGGCACGCAGAACATCCACATGGCCATGTTTCTCTGCGTAGAGATCTTCGTGAGCGTGAACCTCGCTCTCGCGATACAGGCGCACTGGGCAAAGCCAAGTCGCGTGACCCGACAGGCGGTCATCGTCTACTCGACGTGGGTAGTGCTCTGGGGTGCCGTTTTGGCCCAGACGCTCTATCGCGGCACTCCGTGGGATACAGCCGACGCTATCACGCTAGGCCTCGTCGCGACAGGAGCAATGGTGATCCTGCTCATCGCTAGGATGTACCACACTGGCATCAGAAGTCCTCTGATCCGCGGGTACCTCTCCCTCGCCTTCAAGGCGGTACCGCAGCTGTCGCAGGCGTATAAGATTGTCGCCATGGGCGGAGCGCCTGGCCTCGGCTGGGTAATGGTGCTCGGCGGCCACGCGACGATCATGACCCGGTTCGGGCAGCTCTTCTTCTCCTTCAGAGAGTCAAAGTCGGAGAGGAACCGCATCGGCCTTCTCGTCAGCGAAGCTGGCAACGAGCTGAGTTGGATCATCGTCACGATCTGCTGGCTCGTCTACTGACCGACGCGTGAACCTCACAGGGTCGCCCCTTACGGACGACCCTGTTTCTTATTATCCAAAAACGGAGCCCTACGGCCCCGTTATTGATTTACTCTTATGAAACTGGCGAATTACCGCTTGCTTCCTCCTTCGCCAAGGCTATGGAGGATCTTCACTACCGTTTCGACCATTGCGGTGCACGGCGGGCTTTCTTGAGTCCCGGTTTCTTCCGTTCCTTGATGCGCGCATCACGAGAAAGAAATCCGACTTTTTTCAGTGACTGCCTGAAGTCAGGGTTGAGCTCGATAAGTGCGCGAGCGACGCCAAGGCGTATTGCCTCGGCCTGAGACTTGATCCCGCCGCCGACAACGCGAACCGTTATCTCGCGAGCTAGCTCACCGACAAGCGTCAATGGGCTCGTGATTGTATTCTGCCACTCTGCATAGTTGAAATACTCTTTGAAATCACGTTCGTTCACCGTGATGCTGAGCGTGTCAGCCGGCTTTGATTTCAAACGCACACGGGCGATAGCAGATTTTCTGCGGCCTACGGTTGCGATATAGTCACGTTTCTTCAATGTCATACAGGCGTTATTTCTTGTCTTTTACGAATGATAAGCGCCTCAACATGGCGTTCTGCAGTTTATTTTTCGGCAGCATGTTCTTGACCATCATCCTGAGCACATGCTCTGGGCGAGTTTGAAAAAACTCGAGCAAGCGCGTCGTTCTGATACCGCCCGGGTAACCGGTGAAGCGGTGATAGACCTTCTTTTCAAGCTTCTTGCCGCTGAATCGCATCTTGCCGACGTTCGCGATATGCACCGCATCTCCGCCGTCAATATTCGGCTGATAGCTCGGCTTGTGTTTGCCCTGCAGGAGTACCGCTATCTGACTCGCGAGCCGTCCCGCGATCTTGTCTGCGGCATCAATCGTGTGAGTGGTCCGTGCCATGGTCATTATACAAATTCAATAATCGCCATCCTCGCGCCGTCTCCCTGTCGTGAGCCAATTTTCGTGATCCTCGTGTACCCCCCGGCTCGATCCTTATAGCGAGGCCCCAATACGTCAAGCAGCTTCTGAACGGCCTTCTTCTCCGGCAACACTTTGCCGAGAGCCTGCTTCGATGCGAGACTCTTGCGCTTGCCCCGTGTCACGAGCCGCTCCACCATCGGTCGCACGGCCTTTGCCTTCGCTTCAGTCGTCCGAACCTTTTCATACAAAATCACGCTCATGGCAAGATTCGAAAGCAGCGCTCTACGCGGCCCTCGTTCTCTTCCGAACTTCGCTGCTTTTTTTTTCAGGTGGCGCATCGTGCGATATTATTCTTCCGTTTCTGGTTCCGCCTTCGTCTCCTTCTCGCCAGCGGCTTCATCATCAGCGGCTTTCTCCGGCGTCTCTTCATCAGCGGCTTTCGCTTCTTTCTTTGAGCGTTTGGTATCCTCTGCTTCCAGAACTGCAGCAAACTGTTCCTGCAATATCTTCACCGCCGAAGCGATCGCGTCCTTCGCACTCATCGTGCCGTCGGTCGTGATGGTCAAGATCACTTTCTCATAGTCGGTACGCTGTCCGACACGCACATGCCCGATGTTCAATCCGGTATTCTGGATCGGGCTGAAGATCGAGTCGATCTGCATCAACCCGATATCCTTCTTGTCCACGACGCGCTCCTCGACCGGCTCGTAGCCGATGCCGCGCTTCACCATGATCTCCATGATGAGCTCGGCCTTCTTGTCGGTCAGGGTCGCGATGACCAGGTCCTTATTGATGATCTCGACATCGGAATTCTTCTTTATATCAGCGGCGGTGACGACCTTATCGCCTTTTGCCGAAAGCTCCAGCATCACAGGCTCGTCAGAATGGCATACCACCCGCAGTTTCTTCAAATTCATCATGATCTCTACGATATCCTCCTTCACGTGTTCGACAGCATCGTATTCGTGCTGTTTACCCTGTACTTTGATCGCGCTCACGGCAGCGCCGGGAAGCGACGAGAGAAGCACGCGCCGCAATGCATTGCCGAGCGTAATGCCGTATCCGGGATAACACGGCTCGATGCTGACCTCACTTTTGAAATCTTTTCCTTCTTTGATAGAAATCGTCGTAGGCGCGGGAATGTGTAAAATCATAGGATTTCTTTTTGTGTGACCGTTACTAATTAACGCGAATAGTATTCGACGATAAGTTGCGTCTCGATATTCTGCGGCAGCTCTTCAGGCTTCGGCTGGGCGACAACGCGGATCGTCAGATGCGCGAGATCGGCCGTGATCCATCCCGGCGTTTCAGTTTTCTTCTTCGCCTCGAGAAGATTCGTCCAGTAGGCATTCTTGAGCTTGTTCTGACGGACCTGGATCTCATCGCCGACGCGGACCGTATACGAAGGGATATCGACCCGCTTACCGTTTATCTGAAAATGACCGTGATTCACGAGCTGGCGTGCCAGCTGTTTCGTCGCGGCAAACCCCGAACGGAACACAGCGTTATCCAGTCTCCGCTCGAGAAGGACGAGGAGATTCGTACCCGCGTTGCCAGAGAGTTTCCGCGCGCGCTGGAACGTCGTTCGGAACTGGCGTTCGAGAAGTCCGTAGATATACTTGGCCTTCTGTTTCTCGCGAAGTTGTTTACCATAGTCGCTGAGCTTCCGTATCTTCTTTTGTCCGTGTTGTCCCGGCGGATAATTTCGCTTGACGACCGGACACTTGTACGAATCACAAAGCTTGACTCCGAGACTGCGACACAACTTATGTTTTGGGCCCAATGCGCGTGCCATAGGTTACACTCTTCGCGGCTTCTTCGGTCGGCACCCATTGTGCGGAATAGGCGTCACGTCCTTGATGGAAAGTATCTCAAGGCCATTCGCGTGCAATGCGCGCACTGCCGACTCCCGACCAGAACCGACACCCTTGATGAACACGTCGACTTCTTTCAGATTATATTCGCGTACCCTGTCACACGCGTCTCGCGCGATGACGCTCGCTGCATACGGTGTCGATTTTTTCGGCCCGCGGAATCCCGTACGCCCTGCCGAAGACCATGTCAGCACGTTGCCGTGGGGGTCTGTCAGTGTCACGATCGTATTGTTATAGGTCGCCTGTACGTATGCGCGCCCACGCATTACCAGCCGCTTCTTCTTCTTGCGAACGCGTACTTTTGGCTCTGTCGTTGTCGCTGTCGTTGTTTCCATATTCGTTAACTGCTGATCAGCATCTTACGTCTTCGATGCGGATGCTTTTCGTCCGCTGCCCATCGTCCGGCGAACGTTACCACGAACCGTCCTCGTATTCGTCTTGGTGCGCTGTCCGCGTACGGGCAGGTGTTTCGCGTGTCGAATGCCCCGGTAACAGTTGATTTCCTTTAACCGCTTGATGTTCGTCAATACCTCGCGCTTGAGATCGCCTTCCACTTTATACGTATCCTCGATCATTCGGCGCAAGCGGTTGACATCATCATCGGAGAGGTCCTTGACGCGCGTATCAGGATTGATGGAAAGTTCCGCGAGCATCTTCCGCGACGTCGTCAACCCGATACCATAAATATAGGTGAGGGCTATCTCAACTCGTTTCTCCGCTGGAATTGTCGCTCCTGCAATGCGTGCCATCCTGTTCAAATCCTCAATGCTAATATCTAAACTCTAAACGTATCGTTTATCCTTGTCGCTGCTTATGTTTCGGATTTTCGCAAATATTCACCACGCGTCCTTTGCGTCGGACGATCTGGCATTTCTTGCAAATTTTCTTGACCGATGCACGTACTTTCATGCTACTTGCGATACGTAATGCGTCCCTTCGTTAGGTCATAGGGGCTAATGTCGACGCGGACCCTGTCGCCGGGCACAAGCCTGATACGGTTCATGCGCATTTTCCCCGACAGGTGCGCAAGAATCTCATGGCCATTGTCGAGGGTAACTCTGAAGGAAGCGCTCGGAAGGAGTTCGTCTACGACGCCCTCCATCTCGATAAATCCCTTTGAATTATCGTTCGACTGATCCGGCATTAAGGTCATTAAACAAAAATGCAGCCAAAGGCTGACGTGAGGATTATTCTTAAGCTCGTATGCTTACTCATCCGCCTTCGGTGCTAATAAACTGGTGATAATTTACACGATATCTGATTTCCTGTCAAGGAATAAGGCCAGCATAGCGTCTAATATGCATTAAACAATGGTAAAATGCCTAAATGTAAGCAAATTCACTACATTGCTGAGTAAAGGGCTTGACAGGACAATATATCTGTGATATAGTGTTAAATTCCCTAGCGGACGCCCCAAGTCTAACATCGGGCAGTCTGCGAAGGAGCACATCAAAGGGAGGGGAGAATGACCTAGCGATCATCGGCCCCCCGGGGTTGTAGCCTAGCTCACCCCAATACGCGAGGTTCTTACAAAAACAGACCCCTGTGTGGGGTCAGGCTGCCGAGAACAAGGTTCTCAGAACGCGCCAATGACGGCGCTCACGAGACCAGTTACTCGGTGCCATAGAGAACGAAAAGGGGCGGGCAACTCGCACGTGGTGCGACGCATGTCCGCCCCCTTTGATTTTCTAAAACTATTGCTCAAGGATAGCCTTGATTCGTCGGACGCCAGCAGAGCTTGCTTCTTCTTTCTGGATCTTTAAACGTCCCATGCCTTTCGTATTCTTCACATGAGGTCCGCCGCATATCTCTGTGCTGTAATCACCGACAAAATATACCTTTACGGTATCACCATACTTGTGTTCAAAAACGCCCGTTGCCCCGATCGTCTTGGCTTTGTCAACGCTCATCTCTTCGAAATGAACATCATGGTCCTTCTTGATCTCAGTATTCACGATGTCCTCAACTTGCTTCATCTCTTCAGGGGTCATTTTTCGGGGGAAGGTGAAATCGAAGCGCAAACGCTCTGACGTGATATTGCTTCCTTTTTGATGGATCTCGTCGCGGCCAAGAACGCGTTTCAACGCCTCCAGCATCATGTGGTTCGCGGTATGATACTTCGTCGTCGTCTCGCCGTGGTCAGCAAGACCCCCTTTGAACTTGCCTGCGGCAGCTGTTCGAGACTTTTCCTGATGAGATTTTAAATCCGAATAAAAATCATCAATATCTCGAACTTCAATCCCCCTTTCATGCGCCAATTCTGTGGTCATCTCCAAAGGAAAACCGTGGCTCATAAATAAGGTGGATGCGTTAGCGCCTGTGACGAAACCATTTTTTTCAAACTTCGCAAACTGTTTCATACCCTGCTCAAGCGTCTTCAAAAATTTATCTGTCTCCTTGTGAAGCTCATCGAGGATCACCTCGCGATTTCGCACAAGCTCAGGGTAGTCCAGATGGTACTCATGAACGATCGACTGCACGAGCGAATCAAAGACGCTGAGATCCATCTCGACCAGCTTCGCATGCCGTATCATGCGCCGTATGAGCCTGCGCAGGACATATCCCTGGTCCACATTGGATGGTCTCACCTGACGTTCGTCGGCAAGGAGAAATACGACGGCCCGGATATGATCGATGATGATATGCACCGACCGCGGATCTGCGCCGCGTTTCGCATACTGGCTCACCTGTTTCACAAGCGGCTCGAGCGTATCGATCTCATAGACTGTTGCAGCACTGTTCAACATAGCGACCGTTCGCTCAACGCCCATACCCGTATCGACATTCTTCTGCTTGAGCGGGATATACTTCCCTTCTTCTGTCCGCTCATACTCCATGAACACATTGTTCCATACCTCAAAATATTTACCGCAACCGCATCCAGGCTTGCAGTCGGGGCCATGCGCGGGCTTACCGGTGTCAACGAATATCTCGGTGTCGGGACCGCACGGCCCGGTCTCCCCTACCGGCCCCCAGAAATTATCCGCACGCGGATAGTACAAGACACGATCAGACGGTATCCCAAGGGATTTCCACACATCTGCCGACTCCTCGTCACGAGGGATCCCATTTTCTCCGGCAAATACCGACACCCAAAGCTCCTCAGGATTGAATCCGAGATACTTCGGACTCGTCAAGAAATCATAACTCCATGCGATG
>JBBTUM010000062.1:0-6445 GCA_038063795.1 Patescibacteria group bacterium
AGGAAGGAGACGCCGCAGGCGAGCAGATAGCCGTGCTGGTCAGGGGCGTTACGCGCGATGCTAATGCCACGAAAAAATATGCAAATAAAAAAAAGGACGACAGCGCTTGTCACGACAAAGCCAAGCTCCTCACCAATGATGGCAAAAATAGAATCGCTTTCGATCTCGGGAAGAAACTGGAATTTTTGCTGAGATTTACCGATACCGACGCCAAGCCATGATCCAGCACCGAGAGCGATAAGTGCCTGGTGTATTTGGTAACCTGCGCCCTGCAGGTCTTGATTCGGGTTCCAGAAAGTAAGCAGTCGGCGCAAGCGGTAATCAGCGGTCAATATTTTTGGGAGAAGAGCTGCGACGCCAAGGGCAGCTGCGACGGATGCATGAGCAAGGTTTCCCCCCGCGAGAATAAATAGGGTAAGTCCTAGCATAACATACGTGAGCATGGTGCCGAGATCAGGCTGGAGCATGAGTAGTATACTTATCATCCCAAGCATTGCGAAGAAGACGACCGATGTTTTTCGCAAGCTTGATATAGTCGACTCACGCTTGACAAGCCAGCCCGACAGCCAAAGAAGAAAGGTTAATTTCGCCAATTCGCTGGGCTGGAGGGTGAAACCACCGATAGTGATCCAACTTCGAACATCGTTACGCGTGAAGCTGAGCGAGGGCACAAAAACGAGCATGAGCAAAACCAAAGTTGCGAAGAACAAGAAAGGAGTAAATTTCCGCAGCAAGGTGTAATCAATTTTGTACATGACAAAAAAAAGGACAATGCCAGGTAGAATGCCGTGCAGAAGTTGTTGCTTGAGGTAGAACGAGCTCGTCTGCGATTGCGCAAATGACATGACAGATGTCGCCGACCACAGCATGATAAGACCAAAAAATAGCAGGCTACCTGTAAAAAGCAGTAGATAGAAGTCGGGGGCATGACGCTTCAGACCCTGAGGTCGAAAAACGTTATGTGAGCGCGTGGCGGTTCTGACTCCGGAACGCATGTGGATGTACCGACTACTTAAGGCTCTGATCCATAAGCGCTAAGATGAGGCCCAGCACAGAGGTGACGCCAGAAATGACCCAGAAGCGCATAACGATCGTGCTCTCTCGCCAGCCTATCGCTTCAAGATGATGGTGAAGTGGGGCAGAAAGCAATATTTTCTTACCGAGGATTCTTTTTGAAAATATTTGAGCAATTACCGACAACGACTCCAGCACTAAAAGCAAGCCGATAATCGGTAGAAAAAATTCAGCGTGTGCGAGGAGCGCAACAACACCGAGGGTGACACCGAGAGACATGGAGCCGGTATCCCCCATGAAGAATCGCGCCGGCGGTATATTGAACCAGAGAAATGCAAGCAAGGCGCCGACTATCACACCGCATAAGGCTACAAGGTTGTAGTTTTGCTGCAGAAAAGCAATCGCACCGACACTTGCGAATGACGACAGTACGATGCCGCCAGCGAGACCATCCAGGCCATCAACGGTATTGACCGAAAATGCTGTTGCGACGATGACAAAGATGAAGAACGGAATATACCACCATCCGATACTGAATGTCCCGACGAACGGCAGATGTATCACGTCCCAGCCAAGTTTGAAAAAGAACCACCAGGCACCGACAGCCGCGATAAGCGTGAAAATTATCAAGCGGTGGCCCACGGTGAGCCCCCCGCCTTTTCCGCCGCCTTGGTTGTTGATATTGAACCAGTCGTCGAGTAAGCCGACAAGCGCTGAGGCGACAAGAACTCCGAGCGGAAGTAATGTCTGTTCACGCGTCAAAAAATTGAAATGCTTGAGCCAAATAGGTGCGCCCTCGATCGTCCCCGCATAGGAAAAGAAAAAAGTGATCGCGAGAACAGTCATCCATATGAGTATGCCGCCCATTGTCGGCGTACCCTCCTTATGCTTGTGAAGTTTCGAGAAAATTGGTGCGCCCTCGCTGCGTATCGTTTTTCCGAGGCGATATTTGAAGAGAAAATGTGATAAGAGAGGTGTCCAAGCGAACGCGACCATGAAACTGATCGTGGTAAGCGCGAAGATCTTTATGATTTCAAAGTTCGTTCCCATGTGTTTAGACCGAGAAGCTCGTCATATAGAGCATGTATAAAAGTGAAAAGATCCCGATGAGCGCTGATGCAGTACCAAAGTAATAGCTGAGGTACTTATCTCGAGTAAAGAACATGTATCCGATACAAAAATTGATGATGAGGATGAGCAGTGCTGTGAAGGGGAAATACAGTATCTGTGACGGAGGGCCGATTCGGGAAATCCCGAAAAAAAGGTCGTATTGAAGTGGTATGAGAGACGATTCAAAATTAACATTCAGAACGCCCCATAAAATGCTCAGCACGCTCGTGAGAACCCCAAGCGTGTAAAAGCTAAAAATATATCTTTCCTTGCGGTAAAATAAGAATATAGTGCGGATATTCATCGCTCATTCGCTCCGCGTGAGAATCGTGCGTATTTTTGGCGATACTTTTAGCAGCTCGCGCTCGATCACATGTTTAAGGGTGATCTCAGATATGGAACAATGAGTACATGCCCCGCTGAAACGGATATGCACCTCTTTACGCTTGGTATCGATTTTAACGAGCTCGAGATCTCCTCCATCGTATTGTAGCGCTGGTCGGATGCGCTCAAGCGCCGCCTGAATTTTTGACTCCATGTGCTCATTCTACGTTATGTGTAGCCAAAAATCAATGATTGGTCTCTTCCGCATTGACAAGCTCACACTATTTGACTATACTATCGAAATCTTGATTATTTTATCGATTGTATGGCACATAAGAAAGCTGCAGGTTCTACATCAAATGTCCGTGATTCGCGTGGACAACGCCTCGGAGTAAAACTATACGCTGGGGAGTTCGCGCAGGCCGGCGCTATCATCGTCAAACAGCGTGGGACAAAGATACGGGCCGGGAAGAACGTTGGACGAGCGAATGACGATTCACTTTTTGCGAAGGTATCGGGAGTCGTCAAGTTCAGAACGGCACGCCGACGTCGCTTCGATGGGGCGTTGCAACAGGCCCGCTATGCTGACGTGGATCCCCTCATAAGATCGTAACCCGCCTACTCTTCCGTCATACTTTGAGATATCGCCGCAAAGCATAGCTCGTACTTGCGGCCGTGAGGACTATCATTCCGAGGAGCTGTACTCCAAATACTTCGAAATAGTGCATCGCGTAAAATCCGGAGATATCAATAGTGGTAAAACCGGCAAATATTTTTGTATTGAGAAACGAGTCAACGAATGGCAAGGAAACGACGGTCAGGAACGTCATCAGAGTAAGCGCCACGATCGAATACAGGGCTGCTTCGAGCATGAAGGGGAGGCGGATGAACGTGTTTGTTGCGCCAACGAGGCGCATGATACCTATTTCCTCGCGGTGAGTATAGATGCTTACGCGAATGGAGTTGAATATGATCACAATGGCGATAAAAAAGAATATCACCGCAAAGCCACTTGCGATCTGATTGATTTTCTCTATCACCGTTGCTAGAGTTTGAGTAATTGCTCGCGTATCGAGAAGTTGGGGGGTCGCATAAAGCAGATCGGTTATCGAGGAGTCCGATTCGATGCTGTCGAGAATACTCGCATAGTCGTCGATTTCACGCGCCCGCACAATAAGAGAGTAACCTAGGGGATTTGCCGATAGTACCGGGATTATCTTTTCGGCAAGTTTCGGATAACGGGATTGAAAGCTCAGTAGATTGTCATCGGGAGTGATGATTTCGATCGACTCGATCGACTCGTTCTTTTTAAGACCATCCTTGACAGTGAGAACGTCAAGTTCAGTGATGCTTTGTTTAAAATCAAGCGAGATATCGATGCGCTCGCTAAACGCTTCAAGTGTCGCAGACTTTAGATAGGTAATGCATACGACGACGTTCACCAGCGTGAGGAAGATCAATATCACAATGAGGGTGGCTATCGTGAGCCAGAAATTGCGAAAGAAGTTCTGGAAAGCGTATTTTGTGATTCGAACGATCGAGCGCATCATAAGAGATACTTTCCGCGTTGTTGGTCGCTGATAAGGTGGCCACTGTCGAGCGTAATCACTCGCTGACGCAGCATGTTAACGATTTCACGATCGTGAGTTACGAGGAGTACCGTGGTGCCGAATGAGTTGATTTTGATCAGCAGGTCGATTATTTCACGCGAGTGGATAGCATCAAGGTTACCTGTTGGTTCGTCCGCCATAAGAAGTTTCGGCCGATGGACCATGCTGCGCGCGATTGCGACGCGTTGCTTCTCCCCGCCTGATAGTTGGTGGGGAAAACTTGTTTTTTTCTTTGACAGGTTCACGAGGGCAAGGAGCTGGGTAGCTATCTTCCGTATTTCTGAGGATTTATGTCCCGACACCTCAAGGGGGAAGCTCACATTCTCAAAAACAGTCTTCGACGGGAGTAGCTTGAAGTCCTGGAAAATGACGCCTATTTGTTTTCGCAGAACGGGGATTTCGCGTTGTTTGATATGTGTGATGTCCCATCCGCCGATCACGATACGGCCCTCAGTCGGGCGCTCCTCGGCCATGAGAAGTTTTATCAGCGTTGATTTTCCGCTCCCGCTTTGCCCGACGACCGAAATAAACTCACCAGGGGGGACCGAGAGAGAAATGGCGCTGAGCGCTACGGTTTTTGGCGGGTATCTTTTCGTTACCTCACGAAGTTCGATCATGGCGTCTATTCGTATTACTCATTTTTCCTGTCGGACGTTCACATAGATGAGTCCGGAGCCGAGCGAGCCGAGAGCTTGAAATGCGCGCTTATCGAGGTCGATGATCCTTCCCGTCCACTCCTCCGGTCCGTAATCATTTACCGTCACTATGACGCTCGTGCCTGATTTGAGGCGGGTAACACGTAAGTGAGTGCCGCGAGGATATTCTCGCGACGCTGCGCAGAGGCAGTTTTTGAATGCGTACCAGCTCGCGATGCCGTCTGCTGAACGTGCATCACCGAAAATTGCCAATGGAGCGTAGGTGAGGTGGATAGGAGCCGTAACCGTTTTCTCTTCGACGTTATTGTACTAAGGAAGCTTCACCCAGGATGCGTTCGATTTGTCAAAAAAATATATCGACTTACTCTCTCGCCCGCTGTCAGTATACTGCATTTGAATTGATATGGGAATCTCGATGTCGAGAGCTGATGTATCACGAATATCAAATTGATACAGAGGCGATAACAAACGTAGGTCCGTTGGTAGGGGGAGGTTAATATTCTTACTTAGAGCGAGAGTAAAATCAGCTTTTACAGCCGTCGGCTTAAAAGTAAGTTGCAGCGCACCACCAGGAAATATGGCAGTAGGTCGATCTTTACGTATCTCTGTAGAGATCTCCTTCGACTCAGCGCGATAGAACGAGAGATCCGTCCCTTGCAGCACATATATCGAGGCGTCAGGCGTCGTACTTGATCTCGAGGCTTGTACCTCCACGCCGGTCTGATCAACGGTTCCCAGGTGCGTCTCGAGGTGCCGCGGATCATGGTCGATCAACTGATACTGAACAAGGATGCCAGCAGGACGGATCTTGATGGAAAAGCTATTTTCAGATAATGCATTATATTCAACAAAAACAAAGGAGCGCTTCGGCAGTACATCGATGATTTGAATGTCCAGTTGTTGACTTATGTTAAAAATAGTTTTATCCTGCGTGATGGCAACGCGATGAATCGCTGCAGAAACATGCACTGGAGGCATGAAACCGAGCAGGAGCAGCGCTAATGTTATGGAGGCGATCTTTTTCATTTAATTGCAGTGAGCGTATGCCGCTGTAGCTCAGTTGGTAGAGCGACGGTATCGTAAACCGTAGGTCGTGGGTTCGATTCCCACCGGCGGCTCCATACTTTACTTATTGAAATAGGACTTTGCATACAGTATTGTTTTCGATCGTGCCGCATACTCATCCAGTGTTTCATTGAGAACGTTCGCCGGTATGTATATCTCATCCAGTTGCCAGGCACGTTGCGGCGTCTCAAAGAAATGCACGACTTTATAGATTCTATATCCATCATACATTGCGATGATGGGTGTTATGTCTCCCTCGTCCATCGTACGAAGCATGGCGAGGCTATCCTCGCGCAGCTCGTTATCGGTCATAATGATCTGCGGTTCAGGTGGTGCAAATGCTCTCTGCGTTACGCGAGCTCGTGCCGTATCAAAAGCGAGGGGATCATCTGCGATCTCAGCATATATTTCTTCCGCTTCTGAGCGTGCTGCATTCGCTGTATTGATAATGAGATAGCGGCTGATGATATCCCGCAGCAGCAGCGGTTGTATGATCCTTGATCTGAAAAATTTTTCATTCAGATCAGCCACTTGTGAAATCGAAGTAACCTCCGGAGGAAAGTTCGATCTCATGAACATCTCGTAGTATGCGCTAAGGTCGTCCTCGGTCCATGTCAACCCAAGGTCTTTCGCAATACCGATCAGAAATGTATCTTCCTCGAGTTT
>JBBTUM010000063.1:0-7292 GCA_038063795.1 Patescibacteria group bacterium
GGGAGGCCCCGATACAGGCGTGGGCCGCGGCTCAGGGCTATACGAACGACCAGCCGCCAACTGAGACAGACACTCTCTACCGTCCGGAAGATCAACCCATGGTGAATTTTATCAGTCCGTCTCAAGGCGGCTCTATAACTATCCAGCCCTATACCTTCCAGGTCAGCGCCTCGTCAGTCCGCGGCGTTCGAAGGGTCGAATACTTCCTGAACGATATCTCGATCGGGTCAATAACGGTAGCGCCTTTCAGCCTGCCCTTTAACCCAACGCCAAAAACGCCGAACGGTTCCTATACACTGAAGGCTGTCGCGTCCGATGATCTTGGGAACGAGGGTAGGGCCACTATTCAGGTCACGCTCTCGACCGACCGCACCGGTGAATGGGGCGTTCTCTGGTCAAATATGACAAACGGCAAGTCGTATATTAACGATGAGCTGCCACCAGAGCTTTCGCTCGAGATCACGAATCCGCTGCAACTCAAAAAAATCGATTATTATCTCGAGGCGCCCGGTGGCTCAAAAAGTTTCATTGGATTTGAAAATGTTGTGAACCGAAGCGTTGTGACACACAGCTGGTCGCCACCTTCACAAGCGGGAATATATTCCCTTTCAGTCGTCGTCACAGACGCATTCAACGAATCCTACGCACAACCTGCGCTTACCTTTACTGTCCAAAACTAAAGGGCTGCGCTCGTATTGATTTTTGTCACCCCCTACTACAGAACGACAAGCACCTTACAATACGTCGAATAAACGACGTTTTTTGCTACAAATAAATGGTCGCTACTATTGACAAAAATCCTTGTTTACTATAGCGTCGATTGTTAATTAGTCGCACATTCCCAATTCACATACTGAAAAATAGGGGGACGTAGAGATGCGCGGCAAAACCCTGTTGGGCCTCTTCGGAGTGCTTGGTATCTGGCTCACGGCAGGGTTAGCCCTGCCCCTTGTGAACGTTCTCAGTATCTTCACCCCGCCGCAACTAATGGTCTTCCGCGGATTTCTCACCGCCGCCATGGCACTGATCGGACTCCGCGGAGTTATCGGACGCGTGGACAAATACACATACCTGATCGCTCTCACGCTTCCTTTCGCCACACTCGGACTGTTCGAAGGCATTCGGCACTGGGGCGCAGGGCCAACGATCATCATCATCACCGCGACGCCACTGGTGAACCTCATCATCGGCGCGTTCCTAGGCCGGCGCATTTCATCCGCCTCGATCATCGGGCTCGTGCTGGTACTCAGCGGCGTCGCAATGGCGCGTTGGGATGGGAGCTTCCAGTGGGCGGGTTTCCTGTGGACGCTGTTCGGCACTATCATGAACGGCATCCTCTATGAATTCTTTGCCCGCGCAAAGGCGACCTCATTGCAGAAATGCTTCTGGGCCTGCATGGGGATGGGCGTCCTTGGCCTCATCCTGAGCACGGGCGTCTCATGGGCGCCCATTGCAGAACCGAGGCTCGCTCTGCTCATCGTCGGATTCGCGTTCGTCGGAGGCTTCCTCTACTGGATCTCGAACCTTCTCGCCTTTGAGAATCTGCCAACGACTGAAGCGAGTGTGCTTGCACAGGGAGAAACACCAGCGGTCATCCTGGGGGCAGGGTTTCTGCTCGGAGAAAGCATCACGCCCGCCCAGTGGGTTGGCGTCGCGATCGCGCTCTATGGAGCGTGGTTCCTCTCACGCTGGCTCTCGAAGCAGACCGTTCAGCAAAAAACAGCGGAAAGTTCATCACGTTGACAAACAGAAGGCGACAGCCTACGAGCCGCGCTCTCCAACCGATTTTCAGGACGGAGAGAGCGCGGCTTCTTCTTTTTTCTGAAGATAAATCAGTGTTTCTTTTCAAAGGTTTCTACTACTTGCCGACCAGCCACTATTACCTGAATCAAAGTTTCCCAATACTTCCTACCAGCCACCCTCGCCCACGGGGCGATGAGGTATTCTGATGAACAAAACAAATCATAAACCCCTTGCGCGATTTGCAACCTTGGTGTATCAAAGATATACAAACAGGGCCTTATTCAATAAACTTGTGTATCTATGACCCAAGAGACGGCTCTGGCAATTCTCAAAACAGGCGCCAATGTTTTTCTGACCGGCGAGCCCGGTTCAGGCAAAACGCACACGATCAATCGCTATGTCGAGTACCTGCGTGAGCATGGCATAGAGCCGGCGATTACCGCTTCGACCGGCATCGCGGCAACGCATATCGGCGGCATGACCATTCATTCCTGGTCCGGCATCGGCATACGGAAATCGTTGAGCAAGCAGGATCTGGACCAGCTCGCGCATAACAAGAAAGCCGTATCGCGGATGACACGGACCGATATTTTGATCATTGAGGAAATTTCGATGTTGGACGCGAGCACGCTCTCTGCCGTTGAAGCGGCATGTCGGGCCGTACGGAAAAAAAGCGCCCCGTTCGGAGGAATGCACGTGATCCTTGTCGGAGATTTTTTCCAATTGCCGCCTATCTCCCGCGAGGGAGAGCCGCCCGCTCGTTTCGCGTATCTGTCCCCGTCATGGCAGGAAGCGAATCTCACGGTCTGCTACCTTTCCGAGCAGCATCGCCAGGACGATGACCGCTTCCTCACCTTCCTCACGTCGCTTCGCATGGGGAACATTACTGACGAGTCGCACGCGCTACTCGTATCCCGGCAAATCCGCATACCCGCGACCGAAGCGCATACCAAACTGTACTCTCACAATCTGGACGTTGACCGGGTCAATCGTGAAAAACTCGCTGCCTTGCCGGGCGCGGAAACAAATTTTCAAATGAATACGCGCGGACAAAAAAGATTCGTCGAGCAACTTATCAAAAATTGTCTTTCACCGGAGCTCTTGCTGCTCAAAGTCGGTGCCCGCGTCATGTTCACGAAAAATAATTTCCCGGAAGGATTCGTGAACGGTACGCTGGGAGACGTTATTGGATTCGACGACGAGGGGCGGCCGGTCGTACAGACGAGAAACGGGAAAAAAATTCACGCAACACCCATGGAATGGACCTTGGGCGATGGGATGCAAACGCTGGCGAAGATCATACAACTCCCCTTGCGGCTTGCCTGGGCTATTACCATACATAAGAGCCAGGGAATGACGCTCGACGCCGCATCAATGGATCTCTCGGACGCGTTCGAATACGGCCAAGGCTATGTCGCGCTCTCACGCGTGCGCAGCTTGGCCGGACTATATCTCGTGGGATACAATGAGCGCGCTCTGCAAGTGCATCCGGAAATTCTTGCTACAGACGCTACTTTCAGAGAACAAGCTAGCAATGCGGAGGTGCTGATGGCACGGCTCTCTCCGGAAGAACGCGCGGATCTTCAGAAAAAATTCATCATTGCGTGCGATGGATCATTCGATACAGCGAAAGTTGCGGAAAAAAGAGTACGAGCAACGAGGAGTGGGAAAGCGAAAAAGAACATGACCTATCTGGCCACGCTTGAGCTGTTCCGTCAGAGTAAAACTATCCCCGAGATCGCCACAGCCCGAGGTCTCGCGGAGTCAACTATCGCAGGGCATATAGAAAAACTGTATCTCGACGGCAAACTTGAAAAAAGCGAGATCATGAAGATTGTCCCAGAATGGCTTATCGAAGTACTCCCGAAAATCCATCAAGCATTCAGAGAATCCAAGGATGGCAAGTTAGCTCCCGTATTCGCACAATTCGCTGGTACATACTCGTATAGCGAGTTGCGGTTGGCGAGGATGTTATTGTAGGAGTCCTTAAACAAAATAGGAGGGTCAATATCGTATTGATATGTATGGGGGTCTGGTTTATAAACGCTTAAATCCACCCCGCTAACAGGCCATTAGGAAATTGTGTAATAATTCTCCGCCCTCCCCCGCGGGAAAATTCAACTACAGAGTCTTGCTGCGCGTGTTCAGCGCAACGGAGTCGATTTTTTTAAGCCGCCAGGGGAGCAGCGCCGCCTCAGCAATACCAGCTTTGCTGATCTTTGACGCTCCTGCTGCTCGGTCGCGGAAGCGTATCGGTAGCTCGTAGACAGAGAATCCGTGCTGGATCGTGAGCCAGCTCATCTCCAGTTGAAAACTATACCCATCGGATTGCACTCCAGAAAGAGGCAGTGCTCTGAGCACGCTCGCGCGCCAACATTTGTAACCAGCAGTGGAATCATGCACTACATAACGAGGATCTTTATAACGAAGGATGGTGTTCGCATACCAGTTCGCAGCGCGGCTCCACAGCCGACGGTACCAGCGCCAATTCTCGACCCCTCCACCGGGGACATAGCGACTTCCGACCACTACCTCATGCCCCTGGATCACATCCATGAAGCTGAGCAAGTACTTCGGGTCATGCGAAAAGTCGCCATCCATCTGAATGATACTATCATAGTCTCTCTCCAACGCCCATGCGAACCCAGCGAGGTACGCCGTGCCCAGGCCTTGTTTTTTTTGCCTTTCGAGAAGATGGATGGCGTCCGATGATGCCTGCAACTCGCGCACAGCAGCAGCGGTCCCGTCCGGAGATGAATCGTCGACAATCAAAATGTCGCACGGTATCGTCGCACGGACATCGTTTATGAGCTGAACAATAGTCCCTCGCTCGTTATACGTGGGGATCACGATCAATGTTCTCATAGAGTCCGTTGGTGCGTGACAACGCTACCATATCGCATGAAGAGCGACACGTTACTGTTTGATAGGCATGATGACGTACAAGAGGTCGTCCCCCGATGCAGAGACCAGGAGCGCGGGACTCGTTGCGTCGTTCGTCTTCAGACAGGCGGTATCTCCGACGATGTGGTTCAGTCCATCCAAGAAAAATTTATAATTGAACACGATATCCATTTCTTGATTTTTGCTTTCGGTTCGCACATTGGAAACGTTCTTTCCAAGACTACTATTCTCAGCGTTGACCGCGATGTCGCTGAACCGCTTCTCAAGTGAAAGCCGTACGTCGTTGATCCCCTGCTTACAAAAAAGCGAAGTTGTCTTGATCGCCTGTCGCATCTCCTCCGTCGCGAAACGAACCTCATTTTTGAACGCCGTGGGTATGATCTGCTTGTAGTCAGGATACTCCCCCGCGATAATGCGGGAGATGATCTGTGTCTCGTCGAACGAAAATTGGATCTGGTTGTCGTTGATCGCGACCTGAACATCGGACGCGTCGCTCAACTCAAGGATCCGAAGGGTCTCTTGGAGGGTACGAGAGGGGACGATGACACTCTTTTTTTCTTTCGCTTGAGGGACGGGAATGGTTTTTTCTGACAGCCGATAACTATCCGTCGCCGCCATCACGCACAAACCATCGCCAACCTGGATAAAAACGCCGTTGAGTTCGGGTCTGGACTCGTCAGCACTGACCGCAAAGAGGGTCTGTGAAAGAGCGTCTCGAAGGAGCGATGCCGGTACAGAGAACGAAAAAGAAGAGCCGACCTCTGGGATCACCGGGAATTCCGTTGGATCCATCCCCCTGATCGTGGTTTGGTGATTCTCCCCCTTGATGTTCAGGTTCTTGTCATCAAGCTCTATGGAAACGTTTTCCCTCTTTAAAGTCGATACAAAATCAGCAAAAAGCCTCGCATTCGCGGTAAACTCGCCCTCCACCTCTATCTTCCCGCGCACCTTAGTCTTAATACCGATCTCAAGGTTTGTGGCGATAAGCGTGAGGCCGTCTTTCTGGGCGCGAAGAAGAACGTTGCTCAAGATCGGGAGGTTAATATTTTTATCACTAAGTCGAGCGACGATCGAAAGTCCGCGAGTTAAATTTTCTTGTGTGCAAACTAATTTCATAACTCTTATTTATATATACAATGTAGTTGTAGAAGTAGTAGGGGGTGGGGAAAAGTTGAAAAGTCAGTTCTGGGTTGGTTTTGTTGGGTTGCAATGAGGTGAGTTGTGGGCGGTCTTGTTGACTGTGGGTTGTAGAGTAGGGGAGGGGGGTTGTGGAGAAAAAAGTAGTGAGTGGATAAGGGTTGTTTTATGAACATGTTTGGTCGAAATTATACCCAAGGAGCACAGAGCTTACTCATAGATTTTTTGTCTGAGCAAGGCAACATCATTACGTATCTTTTCGTTCTTCGAAAGATACTCCTCGATCTTTGTGCATGCGTGCATAGCGGTCGTGTGATCGCGGCCGCCGAGCTGTTGGCCGATGTGTGGGTAGGAGAAGCTTAACTCTTCCCGAAGGAGATACATGGTAATTTGTCGTGGGATAACGAGTTCCTTTTTCCGGCTTGCCCCCGCTAGGTCCTTGAGAGATATATCAAAAAATTCAGAGACCATCTCCATAAGACGTTTGCAGGTGATGCCTCCGCGAGACGGCTTCGCCGATGTCGTGATGAGGAGGCTTTTTGCGGACTCTTTGGTCGGGGCTGAGTTACTGAGCTGATGGTAGGCGACAATCCTATTCAAAGCACCCTCCAATTCGCGAATGTTCTCGCGCACCGTCTCCGCAATGGAACGTATGATGTCGTCATCAAGGGAGATGCCTTTTTCCTGGCATTTCGTCTGCAGTATCGCGACCCTTGTTTCAAAGTCGGGGGCACTAATATCGGCGATCATTCCCCACTCAAAGCGAGACACAAGGCGATTTTCGATCGCGGCGATGGCTTTCGGTGGACGGTCAGAGCTGATGACGATCTGTTTGTTGCTCTGGTGGAGCGTGTTGAAGGTGTGGAAGAACTCTTCCTGCGTCTGTTCCTTGCCCGCGATGAACTGAATGTCGTCGATGAGAAGGACGTCGACAGAACGATAGGTCTTTTTGAACCTTTCCGTGTTCCCTTGTTTGATGGCGTTCACGAAGTCGTTCGTGAACTTTTCGCTGTTCACGTAGAGCACCTTGAGCTTCGAGTCAGAGGCAGAAAGATGGTTCCCGATCGCCTGCATCAAGTGGGTTTTACCGAGGCCAACCCCGCCATAGATAAAGAGCGGGTTATAGACCTCGCCTGGCTTGTCGACGACGGCTCGCGCGGCAGCGTTTGCGAGTTGGTTGCCCGGGCCGACGATGAAGTTTTCGAAAAGATAGCGCGTATTGAGGCCCGGTTTTGAACTCGACTCCTCGGCCTGTGAATGATTGAGTGGGCCGACCGAGGATCGTTCTTTGTGTGTGGGCCCTTGGCGGGGCGCCTCGGTGGGCGTCGCTACTTGATAGGTTATCGAATACTGGTTCACACTGGTGATGTTGGCCAGAGCCTGTAGAATTTCTTTCGTGTATTTTTTTTCGAGCCACGCTTTGGTGAACGCATTCGGGACCCCGATGATGACCACGGATTCATTGTGGTCAATGATAAAGGTGTTTTTGAACCATGTGGTAAAGTTGG
>JBBTUM010000064.1:0-8414 GCA_038063795.1 Patescibacteria group bacterium
ACGAGACTTGAAGACTAATTTCCCGGCATCACGACTCTTAGAAACGATGACAATAGAGGATTCACCGGCGCCAACAATCAAGGGTTCCGATGGGCCTTAGAAAGACAGGTTGATTACGTTCTGATCCTGAATAACGATACGGTCGTCGAAAAGGATTTTTTAGGCCCTCTATTGCACACGGCGCATCAGAACGAGAGATCCATCGTCGGTCCGAAAATAATATTTTTTGGCTCGAGAAAGCTTCAAAATATCGGTTGTAACTTCACCAGTTGGTATGGAGGACGGAACATAGGACAAGGCAAGGACCCTGCTCGGTTCACCGGCTCCTACCGCCCCGATTATTTATCCGGTTGCTGCTGGCTGATGCCGATACGCGCTCTTCGCGATATTGGTTACTTCGATGATTATTTTTTTGCCTATACTGAGGACGTTGATTATTCTTTTCGCGCCCGTGAGGCTCACTACGAACTGATTGTCGAAAGTAAGTCCGTCATCTATCACAAGCATTCGCTGTCCACTAAAGGGAGTTGTGTGAAACAGTATTACCGGGGACGCAATATGAAATATTTACTGCAGAAGTATCAGTATCCGTTCTTGGTCAGATGGATGAGTTTGGTGACACTTGGTCTTATAGTCATATTGTACAATCGTCATCTCGGCTGTCTAAAAGAGTATCTTCGCGGGATCCGTACACTGTCATGAAAAAGATCATCTCCTACGGTCTCTTGATTTATCTTCTCATCATAGTCGTAGGCTATGCGAAGGCGAACTATATCCATAGTCTGAAGGAAGGAGCGCTTGCCGTTGTGTTGGCGGTATTCATTTTTTTTGCCGCGATCTTATTTTGGTATATTCGCAAAGAACACTTGATCCGATTCAACCCTCGTCTGCGTATACCGCCAGCGTATCTTTTAGGCGGGTGGTATGTTCTGCTTGTCTTTATTTCTGCCGGACTGCTCCTATCCTATGGTGTACGCTTGGACCTCGCGACCCTCACGCAGCTTGTCGCTCAGAGCGCGCTCATACTAACCGTGTTTCTCGGAGCGATAGGACTCTGGTTCATAGCGGGACGTACGATCATGGCGGTCTGTAGGATCAGTATCCTCGATGATCTTGGCAAGGCTCTCTGTGCCATCGTGTTCGGTCAGGCGCTGACCATAGCGATCGTTTATGGAGCAGTGCTCTCACATTTTGTAACTATCTGGCTTGTCCTCGCCCTTATTGGCACGCTCCTCAGTATCGGCTGGCCGCATATCAATGAACTGGTGACGTCGCTGCGGAAGCTTTTCAGCACTGGATCGCGCTCGTCTCGTCACTCGCCACGCGCGTTCCGATCATTGCTCATCGCTTCGCTTGCGGTGTATGCGATCTTTCTTTTTATCAGCGCTTCCTCGGGGAGGCCCGTAGATACTGACGGCATAAAAACCTACGCGTATATCCCTTATCAGATCATCCAGAGCGGAGGGCTCGTACGGTTCGATTACACACCGCTGAATAACGGTTCTTTTGCGAGCAGCTACCTGTATATCCCATTCCTTCTCCTGGGGCCGCAATTTCTGAATTACCTTAACATTATTTTTTTCTTGCTCGTTATCGGAACTATTTTCTATTTCGCGAAGAAATTGTTCTCCGAGAAGGTCGCACTGACCGCGTGCTTCCTGTTCCTTTCCATGGATCTCGTCTTTCAGCTGGCACTCACCACAAAAAGCGATTTCTTGCTCCTCTTGTTTGTTCTGTGGTCGTTCATCTTGCTGTTTCGATACGCTGATGAGGGCAAATCGCGCGATGTTCTCGTGTCTGGCGCGCTTTTTGGTCTCGCGGTCGCCGTTAAGTATAACGCTCTCTTTATCGCTCCAGGCGCCCTACTGTGGTTATTGGTCTTTACGAAGGGCTCGCTTATCCGCCGGCTCGAGACGGCGCTCCTATTCAGTGCAGCAGCCGGACTGGCTTTCGCTCCATGGGGGATACGAAGCTTCTTGCTCTTTGGCTCTCCGCTATATCCATTTGTGCCGTCAGATATTCTCAAGGTCATGCTTGGAATCACCACATCATCGCCATCGATCTCCAAAGCGTTTACTAGGGAATTGTCTTCCTACACGCATATGATTCGCTCAAGCAATTCGCTGCTCCAGAACCTATGGCTGCTTGCCGTGAACGAGTCGCGTTATGCCTACAACAAATTCGGGCCGCTGCTGTTTGGTCTGCTGCCACTCGTTTTTTTTGTGAAACTATCCAAAAGAATGGTTCAGCTCCTCGTTGTGATCGTCCCTACCGCGGTTATCTGGTACTTCGTCGCAGTAAGCCAGCCGTGGTATATTCTATTTATCGTCCCTTTTATTTGGATATATCTGGCAAAAAATTTAGACACGTTTGATTTTCCTACTGGAAAAATAATCGTGGGAGCCGTGATAGCGATGCTGCTGGTGAGTAACATTCGGACGCACAACTTGCATGTGGTGACAACGTTGTTCGCTGGTGAATATGAACCGAGCTCCATCATTAATGACGAACGTGTCGAGAAGTACATTCGCGAAACGCTTGCTCCCTCTGAGCCTGAGTATCTGATACTTCCGTTCGGTAAAATTGATACATTCACTATCAAAGAACACTATCTGCATGTGATTGACAATGATTTTCTTGTCTACTGGCTGCCGCTTGTTGATGCCTTTCGTGAGCCGCAAGCGATCATTGCAGAATTACAGAAGCGGCGCGTAACGCATATTTTCTACGATGACGCCTCCATGTATGCACTTGAATATCCCGTATGCGACAAGACGCCATGTCCGACGATCGAGGAGTACGGCGATTCGTTCCGTGATATTGAGCCATATCTCGAGCTCGCGAAGGTCGGCCCGACATGGAAGCTCTATCGCGTTCCGGGGCCCTAGTCTATAATACTCTCGACTGATCTATGGCATCGACACAACGTGATTCGTATCCCCTGTATTTTACGATAGTCGCAGCCTTGTTCCTTCTGGTGGTGAACCTCGGCTATCTGAATCTGGCGTTACACGCGACGCCTGATTTCGTGTACACGGGCGCGAACCCTTATACTGCCGCCGATAAACTGGTCTACATGTCGATGGTGCAGCAGGGGCGTGAGGGGCTGCTGTTCATGAAAAATGTGCATACGCTCGATCCGCAGATCGGCTCGATGCTGTCCCCGCACTGGTTCCTGATCGGCCAGACTGCCAATCTCTTCGGTCTGAGCAATAATGCGGCCTATCAGATATACCGGGTCGTATTTATCGTACTCTTTCTGTGGTTGCTCTATGCGCTCCTGAACAAATTGTTCACGACCACCTTTGATAAAATATTCGCTGCGCTTTTCGTGCTTTTCAGCGGTGGCCTCGGTTGGTACGTGATCATGGAGCACCCGATAGTCGCGCAGACGGCGAATACCGCGGTGAAGTTCTTCTACCTGCCGACCGATACGTATGTTACAGAAGGAAATACGCTGTTGAATTTCGCGCAGTCGCCGCTCTTTTCGGTCTCACAGCTGCTGCTCATCCTCATCGTCTATCTGTTCATACGTCATCGTGATGAAAGATCCCTGTGGTATGACTTTATCAATTCGGCGCTGTTTGCCATTCTGGTCGTCATGCATCCGTACGACCTGCCTATCGTATTGACGGTTCTGGGATCATGGGCGGTGTGGTATTTCGTGCGGACGAAGGATTTTCTGATATTCAAGAAATATTTCGTTCTGCTGTCCGGTGGGTTTCTTGCGCTTGCGCTCAATTTTTTTGTCGTATGGAGCGAGCCGGTTCTCGCTGAATGGCTGAAACAGAATCTCGTTTTTTCGCCCCGCTTCTCTCGCTATCTGTGGGGCTATGGCCTCTTGCTGCCGCTTACCGTCATCGGATGGTTCGCGGTGTGGAAGACGCGGCGCGATCATCCGTGGTGGGTGATGCTTGCGTTCTGGTCGGTGCTTGCGTGGGTTCTTTTGTATCTGCCCCTGAACGTTAACCGCCGGTTCATCAATGGGCTGCACATCGTGCTTGCGCTCATGGCCTATGCGGGTTTTTCATACCTCATGACATTCATCCGTCACGCGTGGTTGCGGAAGATCTACGTTTTGGCCATCTCCCTCGTCGTTTTCAGCCATCTCGGTTTTTACTTTCTCGTCAACGGGTACTTTACCGATAGCGTCTACGTATATGGGTATTATTATTTGACCGCTGATGAACAGCAGGTGATCGCGTTCCTGGACAGACACTCCCAGCGCGGCGCGCGTCTCCTGACCTCGGATGAGATGACGTCATTTACGCTGACAAGCCAGCTCAACCGATTAGTTTTCAAAGGACACGATCATCAGACGCCGCACTCCCATCTGAAGGAGCAGCAGGTTGAGTGGTTTTTTGCCGATCAAGCAGCGCCCCATTCGCTCGAACGCAAGGAGGCTTTTTTGAAGGGCGAGAGGGTAGAATTCATCATTCTGAACCACACGCGTCAGAAAGTTCCCGTCTCGTGGCTCGATGAGGCGGCATTTCTCGAACTCGTATTTGCGAACCACACGTTCTCAGTCTACCGCGTTAGCGGATAGGATACTCGCCGATGAGGGCAGCGTCTGATTCCATGGCGAGGTCCTTGAGGTCCCCGAGCGTGAGGAAGCCGTTCTGCCATTTGTAGAGAGTGACGTTTTCGGCGCGCTCTCCGGATTCAAGATAGCTATTCATCTCGAGTGTCGGGTGCCCTGCCCAGGAGGATGGGGTCAAGATACCATAGCCGATCGGGAGTAAGAATTCGCGTTGAGACGTATCAATAGTCAAATAGTATTTTTGTTCCGGTTCCGGGTTTTCCGGCAGGCCGATGGTGATACGGAGCATATCGCCTTGCTGGTCTGCCACAAGTATCTCGGGGTCGGTGACGGCAACGCTCTTGGCTTCACTGTCTGGGAACGAGGTTAACGCCGCGAGAGATTCATTTTGTCCGAGATCAGTCGCATAGTGCCATAGCGTCACCGATCCGGACGCCTGGACCAAGCGATAGTTTTCGAGCATCGTCAGTATCCTTTCCGGCACATCATCAGCGAAGGCTCCGAAAACGTGATGTTTATAAAAATGCATCTGCATCTTCAGAACGTCCTGCCAGTCGATCGCGAGATACTCGGTCGCGGGCGGAAGAGCGAGATCCGCGAGGGCGTACTGACCTTTCCCGAGCGCGGCATAGTGAAATGCAGAGAGGTCTCGGCGAGTCGAGAGTGGACTCATGAGCTCATAGGTAGCGGCAACGCTTGCGCCATCGGGGACTATTTCGACAAGAGCACGCTTGGCATCCCTTTGGTTGTCGTCGTTCCATGCCAGGACAGTCGGCGCTATCGATCCATAGGTACTGCTTCCATAGACGGTTGCCGCTATGATGACCGCATAGAGAAAACTTTTTTTTCGAAGCGGCAGAGGAATGAATCGAGGCCAGCGACCGTGCTCGATCGCGTCGAGAGAATCGATACATACCAGAAAGAGGGCGAAAAGGAAGTAGCCGCTATGATGTGTCATGAGAATGATCGCGCTTCCTCCCTGTTCGGCAAGCCATATCTGCGCCAAGGGCGCTATGAGCAGCACGAGATATTTGCTTCGGCGGATCACGAGAAAGAAGAACGGGAATACGAGCCCCAGCACGAACTCGAGGTTCTTCATGGTGAGCTGATGCTTGACGAGTTCGAGCGGATGCGCGAGGAAGCTCCCGATGACGCTCGGCAGCGTCGTTCCGCCGAGCCAGCTGTAGAACGCGAGGAATTTATACGCGCCGCTCACCGAATACTGATCGATGACGGAAAAGCTTATGATCGAATAGACGACCGCAAGGACGATCGGCGACAGTTTCCAAAAGAGCGACCGCCGATCGATCCACGCGAGAGCGCTCACGAAGAGCAGCACGAGCGCGACGTCTTCGCGGACTGAGAGCGCAAGGAGAAAAAAAACGAAGAACCAAGGCTTCTGATACTTCTGGTAGCTGTAGATGACCCAGAACATGAGAAAGACCGCGAATGGGGTAAGCTCGAACTCATAGAAATTCATATTGTGAACGAGCGGGTTCAGTAGCCAGAGAAGCCCTACGCCATAGGCGAGCCAGCGCTTTTCATTCCCCAGTATTTTTTTCGCTATCAGGTAGATCGGCAGTGCAGTAAGGCCGATGACGATCGTCTCCATTGTGAGGAGAATGAACGGTCCGGGCTGTAGTGCGTAGAGCGGTACAAGCAAGAGAAGGAACGGACTGAAGTGGTCGCCAAGATAACTTGGTGGGTTTATGGTCGCCCGGAACCATTCGCCCTGCAACGTATTAAAAAAAACATTATTGAAGATGGCGAGATCGAGATTGTCGTAGTGGAAGTGGGCGAGCTTCCAATAGGTGAGAACGGCAAAAACAGCGATATAAAGGAAGACGCTTACGGCAAGGGCGAGGGTCGTTTTTTGCTTCATGAGTGGGTATAGTGTAGCTGAAATTGAGTCATTTCTCGAGGTATTGACAAAAAGTATAAATATAGGTATAATGGTATATTACGGTAAAGTTAGCGAAATCGTACCTATAGTACCTTCGACAACGTATCAATCAGAGACGGCCTTCAATGGCCAGGAGGACAGCAATGCGTAAGCTCATCGTCGCTTTTCTGGCCATTTTGGCCATCTCCACCGCCGCCTGCATCAAGCCTTCTCGCTCGATCACCCGTGCCCGGGGTCCGATCACTCCCGCACCGAAGCTCGAGCAGACCATCACCAGGAACGACGGAGCGATGGAGATCGTGCCGCCTGGGCCAGCAGGGATGCGCTACGGCAAGTTCAAGAACGTGAGCCTTGCGACCAGCTTCCATGTGGAGCTGACCCCTGAGTTCCAGGAGTGCCAGAACTGTGACCCCTGGACAAAGCCAGACCCGAACGACCCGAGGCTGATCTGGAAGACAAAAGAGCTGTTGACGCTCTCCATCAACTCGGTCTCGTCGTGGTATCGGGTTCGTGGCGACCAGGTGTACCGCCTGCGGTATGGCTATATCTGGGGCAGACACCAGTACTTCGACAGGACCGAGCTGGACCCGGTCTTCTCGGTCTCCGGCACCATGTGTGCCGGTGCTCAGACCGACTGGTGCTACTGGTTCAATAAGTAGCCGTTCCGTCTCGAAAAAAGGACCTTCGTGCTTCACGCGCGAAGGTCCTGCTCTTTTTTTGAGAAATTAATTGCCGCTTGTTGGTTTGGCATCTCCTGTCGCCTGCATCAGGCTTATGAAGATGAAGCGTGCGATCGAGTAGGCAACAAAGACGATCGTGAGGCCGATCGTGGCATTGAGGATGCGCTGCTTAGCCTCAGCGATCTTCTTCTCGTTGCCGCCAGAGGTCATCCACTGGATGCCGCCCCAGATGATGAGGATGATAAAAATAAAACCGAGGAAGCCTAGGAGAACTCGTACGATATTCTCGATTATCACTTTCGGTTCCTGCGGTTGCTCGCCGCCGTAGGCCTCCTTGCCAACTTTCTTGAGGCTGTCCAGCATGGATGAGGCGAAAGCGGCCCGTGCATAGAAGAGGGTGTAGATGACGAAAGCTTTTGAAAGAAAATGTTTCATGATTGACGTCATCAACAGTGAGGAGGGGTGCCGCTCGGAGGTTGACCGTTCGGGCAGTTGCCAGACGTTTGCGGGAGCTGCGCGTCTTCAAGGCTCTCGATGATGAAGTAGGTCACTGAAAAGGCTGTCGCAATGATGACGAGGCCTACTGTGGCCGTAGCCAATATCTTTTTCGCCGTAGTGATACGCTGGTCGTTGCCGCCGGAGGTCATCCAGGTCACGCCGCCGTAGATGACGAGGATGATGAAGATGATGCCGACAATACCCAGGACGCCCCTGATCATGCGCGCTACCGCTACCGGGATCTCGTTTTTGATACTGCTCGGCGTCGCATCATTCAGACCGAACGGATCATTTGTCTGTGCCGTAACTTGTACGTACTGTGTGCCAGCTGAGGGGATCTGCGCAACGATTCCGTCCGAAGCGAAAAATAAAAAAACTATTATTGTACTGTAAAATAATAGTCGTTTCATGTGTTGCTTGTTCATGCCTCGAGTCCAAGCTCTCCAGCACCACTTTTGTTCCCGACACCCGGGACGTCACCAGCTGAGGTATCAGGCACAAAAGTGGTGCTGGATAGTCTAGACTTAATGCTAGAAAGGTTAAACTGCGCCCTGCAGTGAGTTGACGACGAAGTTTGCGATTGCGTATGCAGCGAGGACAACTACCAAACCAACAACGCCTGCGCTGATAAGCTTCTTCGCTTCAGCGATCTTATCTTCATTGCCACCTGAGGTCAGCCACTTGAAGCCGCCGGCCAAGATGATGATGATAACGATGATACCGAGGAAGCCAACGATAATCCGAACGATGTTCTGGATCGTCGTCTTGACGTCCTGCGTGCTGAAGTCAGCGA
>JBBTUM010000065.1:0-3457 GCA_038063795.1 Patescibacteria group bacterium
ATCATTGTGCCGGGGCGGGTATATAGATATGAAGCGACCGACGCGTCGCACGATCACACGTTCCATCAGGTCGAAGGATTGATGGTGGATGAGAACATATCGATCGCGAATCTCATCGCCATGATGAAGGCATTGTTGCAGGGAGTATTTCAGACAACGGTCGAGGTTCGGTTACGGCCTGGCTACTTTCCGTTCGTCGAACCCGGTTTCGAGCTCGACATCAAATGTCTCATATGCAATGGAGACGGTTGCTCGGTCTGCAAGAGGACTGGTTGGCTCGAGCTCATGCCGTGTGGGCTCGTGCATCCTGCAGTACTCCGCGCCGGTAATGTCGATCCTGAGAAGTTCTCGGGTTTCGCGTTCGGCCTTGGGCTGACGAGGCTCGTCATGATGAAGTACGGTATTCATGATATTCGTTTGTTGCACGGAGGCGATATCCGATTCTTAGAGCAATTTTGACCATGCAGTTATCTCGAAATTGGATCCGACAGTATGTATCGCTGCCTGAGGTGACGCCGAAGGAGCTGGCGTTGGCTCTCACGATGGCAACGGTCGAAGTGGAAGCCATCATCGACCAAGCAAAGGAACTCGAGGGCGTCGTCGTCGGTCGCGTACTTGATGTCGTGAAGCATCCACAGGCCGACCGTCTGTGGGTATGCCGTGTGGATATCAAGCGGGAAATCCTGCAGATAATCTGCGGAGGATCGAATCTGTCGAAGGGGATGCTGGTCGCGGTTGCCACGGTCGGCAGTCGTGTTCACTGGCATGGGAAGGGCGAATCTATTGCGCTCGAAAAGGCCAAGATACGCGGGGTCGAGAGCAATGGCATGATCGCTGCCGCGAACGAACTTGGCCTGCAGCGGCTCTTTCCGCTCGCCTCTGAGCATGAAATTCTGGATATGACCGGCTATAAAGTACGGGTTGGAGAACCGCTTGCTGGCGCGCTGGGGTTTGATGACGCGATCTTTGTGATTGACAACAAGTCGATGACGCACCGGCCCGATCTCTGGGGGCAGTATGGCTTGGCGCGTGAGATCGCAGCACTCTATGACAAGCGTCTGAAGCCTCTCAAGATACCTCCGCTACCGAAACCCATCGGCGAAACGCTTCCACTCGAAGTGGTCGTCAGCGATCCATCGCTTTGTCCGCGTTATGCGGTTGTTGTCGTAGATTCGCTGGCGCCGGAGCCATCGCCATTTTGGCTCAGGAAGGAGCTCGAGACCCTCGGGTTGAAATCAGTGAACTCGGTCGTCGATGTCACGAATTACGTCATGGCAAGTATCGGTCAGCCGCTCCATGCGTTCGACTACGACCGTGTGGAGGGTGCCAAGATCGTTGTCGCAAAAGCAGGGAAGAAAGTACGTTTTCGTGCGCTCAATGTGGAGACCTATGGAGTATCCGAGGAAACACTTCTAGTCAATGATGAAAAGCGGCCGATCGCGCTCGCGGGCATCATCGGGGGAGCAGATTCATCCATCAACGCCGATACGCGACGTATCGTGATTGAGGCCGCGAATTTCAACGCTGCATCTGTGAGACGCACGACGATGGCGCTTGGACTGCGGACGGATGCCTCTTCGCGCTTTGAGAAACAGCTTGATCCAGAATTGGTACCGCAGGCGCTTGCTATGGCCGTTGATCTGCTCCTGCGTCTTCATCCATCGGCTCGGGTCGCGAGCAATGCTCTTGATGTGGTGACGTCGCAGAGCCGTCAGACGACGCTGGAAGTCAACCACGATTTTCTTGTTCGACGGCTGGGTTTTGCCATTGACCCAAAGATCGTGATCGGTCTTCTGAAGCGTTTGGCGTTCGGCGTATCGCATAAGCGAGGGCACTATACTATCATAGTACCGACGTTCCGTTCGAGGGACATATCGATCCCTGAAGATATCGTCGAGGAGGTAGCGCGGCTGCACCGGTATGACTCGATAGAGCCACACATGCCTGTCGTCAGCGTTCCTGCGCCAAGCAAAGACGCGCGGCCACGCATCGAGCGCGCATTGAAAGGCCTGCTGACACAGGGAATGGGGTATGATGAACTTTACAATTATTCATTCTCCGACGCCTATTGGTCAGAGCGGCTTGGTCTCGATGACAGGAGCGCTGTCAGAGTTGCAAACGCGCTGGCATCGGAGCAGCAGGCTCTCCGGACGACCCTATTGCCTGGTCTTCTTCGCCGGGCGGCCGATAATCTGCGCTGGCGTGATAGGCTTTCCCTGTTCGAGATGGGTCGGGTTTTTTTACCGGACTCCGGAGAATACGGCGTGGGTGGCTCGATCGAAAAGTTTTTGCCGCGGCAACCTCAGCTGGTCGCTGGCCTTATCGTCCGTCAGGGCGCCTCGGGCGAGGATGCGCGGCTTTTTCTCCAGGCGAAAGGCCATGTGGAAAAAATATTTTCTCATTTCGGCATTGATCTCACTTTTGAGGACACGGATGCACATCGTTTTAGCGAGCCCGCATGCGTCGCGCGTATTCATAAATCGCAGGCAGGAAGCTTTGGCCTCATGAAGAAGGATGTTGTTTCGAATGTGATGCCTCAAGTATCTATCGCGTGGTGGGAGTTCGATTTTGCGATGCTTCTGAAATATGCTGACCAGTCCCGCCGGTACGTGCCGTTGCCGAAGTACCCCTTCATCGAGCGAGATATTTCTATGATCGTCGATGCGAAGGTTCAATGGGCGATGATCGAGCGGGCGCTGCAGGGAGTCTCGCCCATTCTGAAGCGCATCAGACTGTTCGACGTGTTCGCCTCCGACCGTATCGGAAAAGACAAAAAATCGATCGCTTTCAGGCTTGAGTTCGCACGCGACGATCGTACTCTCGAGGCAAAGGAAGTGGAGGACAGCATAGCGAAGCTATCCGCCGTTCTGGAGAAGGCATTCCACGCGGTTATACGGTGAGAAGACTCGGCCTATTTTTGGGTTACGTAACACGTTGTTTTCGTCCTCGCGAACGTACGATATAAAGCTGAAAAAAGGGCTTGTCGGGAGCCTCTATTTGTGCTATCCTGGATACAAGTATTTTGAGCTAAAATTAGCTGCGAAAGAGCTAATTATCAGGCTAAAATTGGTCACTATTTTTTATGCCAAAAGTAGCCCCACAAAGGAAAGCAAATAAAGCCTCTGCTGTTCAGTATACGGCCGAGCAAATTACGGTCCTCGAAGGGCTCGAGCCGGTGCGAAAGCGGCCAGGAATGTACATCGGCAATACTGCCAGCGCCGGGCTTCACCATTTGATCTGGGAGGTCGCGGACAACGCCATTGATGAAGCGATGGCCGGCAGGGCTTTTTATATCACGATCGAACTGTTGCCTGAAGGCATGGTGCGTGTGACGGATGACGGGGCAGGTATTCCTGTCGACCGGCATAAGGTGACGAAAAAATCGGCTCTCGAAACCGTCATGACGATGCTGCATGCCGGAGGGAAATTCGGCGAAGGCGGCTACAAAGTGTCTGGC
>JBBTUM010000066.1:0-3478 GCA_038063795.1 Patescibacteria group bacterium
GATGCTGCGAAGAATAGATGATATAACTTCATAGCAGTCTCAATATATAGCGCCTTCTGCATACTATCACTTTCAAAATTACTTTCAAGTGATACGGGGGGGCTTACCTTAGCCAAAAAAAACTGGGCACTGATGCGTCTGTGCTTCCTCAGTATGCCTCAGGATAGAAAACGGCCCCCCTTCGCGTAAAGCTTCGGGGGGCCGCGAGCGCCAGTTTTCCTGGCTGTTTTAAGGAACGTTATGGAGTTTTGACGATCGAGGCGTTATCGAAATGCCACACGCCTATCCCAGGACCGTCCACATAGAGCGTCATGTATCGATTCGACGGCGTGTAGGCGCACGACGAGTTCTCGATGACCGGAGTCGCCGGCTTGGTCGACGTCCTCCCGATGTACGCCTTCAGGTGCAGGTTCGTGCCGTTCGGCGTATAGTCGATCCAGACGTAGTAGTCGGTATCCGCATAGAGCTGATAGGGTACCGAGTTCATCAAGCGTCCATTGCATCTCACGTGTATTTGGGGATTTCTATTGAACCCGATACCCGTGAACTGCTGTACATTGCTCTGCGCGTAGACAGCTGCGTAGGCAGTCGAGTACGCATTCGCAGAAAGCCTGGTCTTGAACTTGAGCGAGAGCTTCTGGCCCGCGTTCAATGCCTGGCCTCCGTGGTCCCGCATGAGTGCGGCGAAACCGCAGACGTTGCTCGGGCCTCCGGTGATGGCAAGCCTAGAACCGCTTATCGAGAAGCACGATTGAGCCGCGTCATACGTCTCGAGCCAGCCATTTCCGACAGTATTGCTGTCGGGCCGGTTGAAGTTGTCCGTGAACGGACCGCCGACACAAGTGCCGTTCGATACGTACACGCATCCTCGAGCCGGATCGAACGAGTCGTTGGTACAGACGTCTCTGTCATCGCAATCGCACAGATCGCCCACTCCGTCCCGATCGGCGTCCGCCTGACTGTTATTCGCGCCAGTCGGACAGTTGTCGCAAACATCGCCGAATGAGTCCCCGTCGACGTTCTCCTGACCGCTGTTTTGCACGTGCAGACAGTTGTCGGTCTCACAGACGCCATCCTGATCGAGGTCATTCAACGGATCTCCCGGACAGATATCGCAGACATCACCTTTGCCGTCTCCATCGCTGTCGGCCTGCGTTGTATTAACGAGGAAGGCGCAGTTGTCAGAGCTGTCCGCGACGTCATCACTGTCGGCATCAGGCGGCGGAGGTGGCGGTCCCAGGCCCGTGTGACTCACGGTCACGTCGTCCAGGTACCAGACGCCCCCGCTCGGATTGTCCACATACATCACCGTATATCTGTTCGACGGCGTGTAGGAGCAAGCCGCATTCTCGATGACCGGAGTTGCCGGCTTCGTCGGGGTGGTGCCGATATACGCCTTCAAGTGCAGGTTCGTGCCATTGGGCATGTAGTCGATCCAGACGTAGTAGTCGGTATCCTGTGACAGCTGATAGGGCACGGAGTTCATCAAGCGTCCGTTGCATCTGACGTGCACCTGAGGATTCAGGTTCAGGCCGATGCCCGTCATGTCATAGACGTTCTCTCGAGCAAAGTTCGCGAGATAGATGGTCTGATTCATGCCGGGAAGTCTCACCTTCGCGGTATAGGAGACCGACTCGCCATCACTCAGCGACAGAACGCCATGATCGTGAGCCGCGACAGGGCCGCCGCATTCCTCTCCGGTGATCCCGGTCAGCATGAGCCTGTTGCCCGCTACCATGAGGCACGAACCCCAGGCATCAGCAGTCTCTGACCAGCCGTTCCCTACGGTATGGCTGTTTGCGCGCGTGAACGTGTCGCTGAGCACTTGGCTCGTGACCACGGGCACGCTTGGGTATTCCGACACGCGGTAGTGCACCGTGCCGGTGTTGTTCTTCTCGTTCCACTCGTGGATCACGTTGTTCGGGTCGAGCACGTAGTCGATCGAGTGGACGTCGGCAGCATGTTCACCGAGATCGTAAACGGCCGTGATGGTCGCTCCAACCTCGATCTGCGGCAGCATCTGCGTCTGGCTGAAGCCGTTCGTCGATGCGACCCGAAGCTGCGGCGTCGGCGAGAGCCGGTCGCCGTTATTCGTGATGTCGAACTCGACTCGTACCGAGTCCCCGCTTCCGGGAAGCTCGGGATCGAGCCGCACGGCGCTCACGACGATGTCGGGATTCTCACTGCTTTCGAGGATCTCGAATGTCGGAAGCACCGTCCCCGGACCGAGGTCCGTGACCGGCCATTCGCTTGCCACCGTGTGGACCTTGAACAGCGGCCGTATGACCGCCGTCCCATACACACCAGGGAGCACGTTGTCGCAGTTATTCCCCCGGTACGTGTACCGTCCGCCCGGCGGAAGCGTCAGAGGTGTCGCGAACTGATCGGCACGGAAATTCCGGTAGGTCAGCTGGAATCCCAGATCGATATCGGCGATAGCCCTTCCGCGGTCAAGCGTGATCGGACTGGAATCGACGTTCTCGATCGTGAATTCGATGGTGATGCAGGAGTTGACGAGTATCGGATCCGGTGAGACCGGATCCACGATGCGCACGCCGTCGATGAGCCGTATCGGGTAGCTAGGATTTACCGGCGGGCTCGGCGGAGGTGGCGGTGGAGGTGGTTGTGGGTCTTCCGGCGTCGTCACGGTCACGCTGTTGGTCCAGCCGAGAGACTGGTTCGTGAGTGAGATCGCGTGGACCTGATACGAGTAGGTCGTCTCAGGTACGAGATCGAAGTCGCCGTACTCATGCCCCGAGGTAGTCGCCACGAGAGCTCCGTTCCGGTAGACCTGGTAGATGTCTTGCCTGAGGAGCGTGTCGCGGATCTCGAGGTAGGCTGAGTAGCCGTCACGGGCGTACGCCACCAGTTCGTAGGTGTTCGGATTCGGAGGCGTCTTCACGTTGAGGGAATCGCTTTTCCCTATTCCCCCACTCGTGAGTCTGCACTCGAGGTCGTAGGTGTACTCCGTGTTCGGGCTGACCCCGTTGTCCGAGATCGTGAGCACGGTCCCGGGTAGGTCACCCATCATGACGCCGTTCCGGTTCAGGCGGTAGGTGTCGCAAGGTATCCCGGTCTCGTCAGTGATATTGAAGGTCACGTACAAGGCGGTCACCTGTTCTGCCGCAAGCGTCATGTGCTTCTCGTGGCCGCCGGTGAACGCGGGTTGCAAAGAACTGCCTCCCGCGATGCCGACGGTTCCGTCCTTCGCGGTGTCTCGTGGTGCTATGGGGATCATTGCGATCCCGAGCGTACTGACCGCTATTTCGCGATCCGGCGTGCTTCCAATGTTGTCGAAAGCCAGACGCACCTTTTCGAATTCCTGGGATATCGGGTACGTCGTGCCAGTAGCGGGGTCTGTCCAGGCACCTTCATCCGCTGTGGGCGCGCCGTAGACTTTGGTGTTATTCAGATGGAATCGGTACCAGTCCCATATCTTACCCCGGACCACATGCGCCTGCTTTGCACTCTGTCCTTT
>JBBTUM010000067.1:0-8185 GCA_038063795.1 Patescibacteria group bacterium
AGAGCCATCATTGGTAGTACCCACATAGGCATAAAATCCGAATGCATAGACCGAGATAGCCTGTCGATTACCCGGCAGATCATATGTTCCGATGATACTTATATCGGTAGGAATGGTCACGTCGACGATCGTCAACTCGGCTGTATAGATGTCGCTTGCCACATAGACGCGGCTTCCCTGCGCCGATATCTCCTGCAAAACACCGACGCCCAATACCAGCGAATCCTTCTGCACCGGATTGGCCGGATCGCTGTAGTCATATATGTAGAGCGTACTCCCTTGCGCCACGTACAGCAGGCCATTCGTCACATCTACGTCAAGGGCGTCGCTGTTTGACGGCAGGTCAATATTTTTCACAAGAGTGATACTTGCAGGATTCGAGATATTGTAGATCTGCAGCTCCCCAGCGTTCGCAGCGGTCGCTAGGGCTGCATAGTCGCCGTCGACATAGATACCATTGACGCTATCACCCATATTCTTCTCGCCGAGACGCAGAGGGTTGCTCAAGCTGCTGATGTCATAGATGTACAATTCAGGTTCTGCAGCAGGACTGTTGTTCATAGTCCCGATATAGAGCCTCTCGCCCAGGACAAAAATCGATGTCGCATCGACGTTTCCAACGAGATTCTGTTCGGCCGTCGTGGACGCGTTGTCCCACGAGATGAAATTGCCCGCGAGCGCCAGAACGCCTGGAGCCGAATAGTCGACATTCGCGCCGTTCGAGAACAGAGACGCATCCAGAAACGGTTCCTGCCCAGGGCCGCCCGACCAGTCTACCTGGTCCATAAGAAATGATTCGTCGCGCGCCTGGTACATCTCATAGGTCATGTTCCGCGGTCCGAATACGCTCTGCGTCCAATCGAGGCTGACAGTGACGAGCTTCGTCTCAGGGTCATTCGTGCCGCCGCTCGGGACGATCTCGCCATAGGCATGGCCGTTGCTTGCGGACGCGCGTTCTACAGGCCCGATCGTGATACTCCGCGTAAAACGATTTTCGAGAAGTTCAGTACTCGTTGCAAGCTCCCAATGATCAGACCCCCAGACCGGATGCCACACGCCGTCTGCCATGGCATTCCAGTCGTATCGCGCGATGAAGTCTACCGCCTCGAGAGCCTCCTCGGCATATAGGTTCGCTTTCAGCTTGTCGTTCTCCCGACGTTCATTGTTAAGAATGAAAGAATACAGGGTGAGGATCGACGACAGCACCACCATGACGACCGAAACCGTAACGATGATCTCGATGATAAGAAAGCCTGCATTGTGCTGTCGTGGACTCATTGGATGGTGATAACGCCCACTTCATTAACCGAGATGAGCTTCGTGACGGACGGATCAGCGACCGACTCGATGCGGATGGTCCCGACATTCACGGTCTTGCCATGCAGCGCCTGAAACAGTACGTTCTGCGTGAGACCACCGGCTCCGTTGTCAAAAACCGCCGGATTCGCGAATCTGAACCCGGTGAGGACACGTTCTTCATTGCCCTGAGCTCCCGCCTGATAGGTCGGCCCCGCAAACAGCACATATTTTCCGGTCTCAAAATGAATGCCATGCCGCTTGCTGTTGAAGCTCACGACCGACAGATTGTGCGCGCGCTCCAGCATGCCGACCAGTTCATACACATTGCTGCTCAGGTTGCTATGGCGCGTATACGTCCGGTAGCCGCCGAAACTGATGGCCGCGATGATGCTGAGGATGATCATCGTAAAAAGGACCTCCATCGCGGTCAGTCCCGTCTGGTCAGAAAGCGCTCTTCTAAATATTGTTCGCGATCTCATAGATAGGACCGATGATCGAGACTGCGATGAAACCGACGACGACGCCCACTGCCAAGAGCAGCACTGGCTCGATGATCGTCGAAAGATTGGTCAATATCTGATCCACCTTACCCTCATAGTAGATCCCGACCTTCTGCAAAATATCATCCAGCTTCCCGGTTCCCTCGCCAACGGTCACCATACGGACGATGATGGGCGTAAACAAATGACCGCGAGTACCCATGGATTCGTGGATCGACTTGCCGACCTCGACTTCGCTCGCGATCTCCATCAGTGCGTCGCGATACTCGAGGTTTTTGATCGTCTCTGCGATGATCTTGATGCCCTCGACGATCGGCAGACCGCTTTTGAGAAGCGTGCGGAGATTCAGGGCGAGCCGCGCCAGTATCGAACCCTTGATAAGCTGCGTTCCGATGAGCGGGAACTTCAGCATCGCGCGATCGAACGCCTTGTGGACCTTGCGAATCTTGAGAAGAAAGTATATGAGCATAAAGAATGCGATGATCCCTCCCAGGATCAGCGATCCGTAATCGCGGATGATGTTGCCGACGGTATTGATGACGACGATCTGTAGGGGCAGCTTGATGTTCGACTCCTCGAAAACGGAGATGAGCTGCGGAAAGACGTAGGTCAGCATGATCACGGCAACGACGATCATCGCCAGGACGACCACGGACGGATACATGAGCGCCCCGATGACCTTCCGCTTGAGCTCGCTTTCGCGCCGCGCCATCTCGGCGAGCCGCGCAAGCACCTCCACGAGCGTGCCGCTCACCTCACCCACCCGGATCGTCGAGGTCAGGAGCGAAGGGAACACGTGCGGATACGCCTGCAAGCCTTCCGAAAAGGTCTTGCCGATCTCGATGCTATGCGCGATATCCTTCAACGCGTTCCGGAGCATCTTGTTCTTCATCTCCTCCGTCAGTATCGAGAGGGCGTCGGTGATACCGAGGCCTGCCGCAAGCATCGTCGAGAGGTTGTCGAGGAGAAGCATCCGCTCGGACGACTTCACCTTGCGAGCGACAAGAAACTTCTGCTTCTTCTTGCTCTTGGCATGGGTAGCTTTCTTCTGTATCTCATGTTTCCCGAGAGCCGACATGACGGAATCAGGCGCGCTGTGCACCTGGCGAAGCGTGCTCGGAACAAGAGACGCTGTAATATGTGTCGCGACAGCCATAGAAGCTATTCTTTACTGATACGCAGGACTTCCTCAAGGGTCGTGAGCCCCAATAATGCTTTTTCCATCGCGTCATCGAACATCGGCACCATACCTTCCTGGATAGCGATCGCTTCGATGTCCTCTGATGAAAGGCGCTTGATGGTCGCCTGCTGGATGCCGTGGCTGTTCGCCAAAACTTCCATGACGCCATACCGGCCCTGATAACCGGTGTGATGGCAGCGAGCACACCCTTTTCCTTTGTAGAACGTCAGCTCACCGAAATTCTTCACGCTCTTGTCCACGACGCCGATCTGCTGCATACGCGCGATGATCGCCTCGGCATCATAGTCGTGGTTCAGGGCTTTCACCGCGGCCGAGTCGAGCTTGTAGCTGTAGATGCACTCGATGCAGATCCGGCGCACGAGGCGCTGCGCGATGACGATATTCACCGTCGAGGCGACAAGAAACGGCTCGACGCCCATATCCAGAAGTCGCGCAGGAGCACCCGCGGCGTTATTGGTATGCAGCGTCGACAGAAGCAGATGTCCCGTAAGCGCCGCGCGTACCGATATCTGCGCGGTCTCACCGTCTCGGATCTCGCCGATCATGATGATGTCAGGGTCCTGTCGCAGGAGGGAGCGTAAGCCCGACGCGAATGAGTAGCCGGTCCGGCTGTTCACCTGGGTCTGATTGATGCGGCGGACGCCGTACTCGATAGGATCTTCGATGGTCGAGATGTTCACGTCTTCGGTATTGAGAATGTTGAGAATGGCATACAGGGTCGTGGTCTTTCCCGAGCCTGTGGGACCCACGACAAGGATCATGCCGTACGGTTTTTTTACGTTCTTCAGAACGATCTCCAGGTTCTTTTGGGTCAGACCGATATCTTGGAGGCTGAAGCTCTGCGTCTCCTCAGGGAGTAGCCTCAGCACCGCCTTCTCGCCGTAGAGCGTCGGTATGATAGAGATGCGGGACGACTCCTCGTCTTCATCGATCTTGAAGGACAGACGGCCGTCCTGCGGCACCCGATGCTCGTCGATCTTCAAATTCGCAAGGATCTTGATGCGGGCGACCAGCGCGTCCCGGATGGACAACGGCAACTCGATCTTATCATGAAGATCGCCGTCGATTCGGAACCGCACGAGCACCGCGTCGGACAACGGTTCGATGTGGATATCGGAAGCCTGCTCAAGCATCGCGTATTCGAGAAGGACGTCGAAGATCTTCACGATCGGAAGATCGACGCTCGAGGCCTCCTTCTTATCTGCTGACTGGATGTGCTGGTTGATGATACGAAGGAGCTCTTCCTTCACGTCCGTATTGTAGAGGCGGGACGCATAGCGGTAGCTCTTCTCGTTCATCAGGTACGGGTGCACGACCTCGCCCAGCATGTTCTGGAGCGTCACCAGCGACTCCTCATTCAGGACATTGATGCAGGCGACCTTGATGAACCCCTTCCGGCGGTCCCGATCAAAGGCGATACACTTCGACTGCTGCGCAACGTTTTCCGGCAATGAATGCAGCACCTGGTCGTCGACGCGGGTGGCACGCAGATTGATGTACGGGAGCTTGAGCTTTCCGGCGATCAGCTCAAAAAGGTAGCTCTCGGAGACGAGGCCACGTTCGATAAGCACATCTTCCATGCCGCGGCGGCGTCGCTGGGCATTTCGCTCCGCGCTCTTCCAGTCCTCCTCACTGACGACCTTTCGGGTCAGCAAGAGACTTTTCAGTTCATCATTTGATATCGGTAAATGCATGTGACTTGACGCTCCTTAACGGGTGTATTATAACATACTTTGTGCCATTTAGTGAAAAAATTTCACAAATGACGGAAAAACGGTACAATGAGTACCGCTCGTAAAAAATATGGTGAGCGTGGAAGCGTGCCAGAGTGGTTGTCAGCCCAAGGCTGATCCGCCTTGGGCGGAAAAAGCGATCTAAACATATGTACTACGTTTACATCATATACAGTGCTAAGCTAAATAAAAAATATATCGGGAGCACACAAAATCTAAGAAAGAGATTGCTCCAGCATAAACAAAAACAAACCCCATTCACGCGCACTGCATCGGATTGGTCACTCATTTACTATGAAACGTTTCTGAGTAAGAAAGATGCTCTCGCTGAAGAAAAATTCCTTAAATCAGGCAAGGGACGGGATAGGTTAAAATTCTTGCTTAATGATACAATGAGTGTTGTACGGAAGGGTGGCTGAGTGGTTGAAAGCGCTGCTCTCGAAAAGCAGTATACCGCAAAACGGTATCGTGGGTTCAAATCCCACCCCTTCCGCCAAAGTTTATAAGTGAGTTCTGCGCCCACGGCGCACCCGCCTTGGGCGGGGAATTCTCCCGCTTCCGCCACCCTTCGCTCAGCGAAGCTGAGCTTCGGGTGGCCTAACGGCCACCCGAAGTGACCGTAGGTCACAGAAGGGTAGCAACCCGAAGCTTTATGCGAAGGTGGACATAACAATTTTTTATCGGTCAATCCTGGTGTGTTAAATTAGTATGGAAGAATCTGATAAATTGAGGACTATTAAAAGTGGGGTAGACCTTTTTAGGCTCCTAGATCAGTACTTGATTGAGGACCTAAAAACAATGATTGGAGATGTTCAAAAGGATGTCGGCGGACTAGGTTACCCCGCTATTCAAACTGTAATCTCTGGAATGGAATTATTAGGATTTTTAATGTCGGGTGGACGTGAAAAGGAAGCGGGTTTTAAATACTTCTGGTCAAATTATCTCGTAAAAAAATATCCGATTTATGCTGGTTTGGATAATATTTTTTACAAGGTCATTAGGCACGGAACGGCGCATCTATTTATTGTTAAGTCCGGTGTTAGCATATCCAAATCACGTACCATGCATCTAGAGATAATATCTAAAGACGGACGGCAACTTTTGAATGTCGACCTTAAAAATCTCCTCGATGATTTTTTATCATGCTATGAGGAAATTAAGAAAACCCTATTGATAACTAAGGACGAGTACTCTTTAAAACAGTTTTGGCAAGGATTTTCGAAACTATTTGAACAAATGCGGCAAGCTCAACAAATTGTTGAGACGCATCTTAAAGATAAGATGCCTAAACAGTCACTTAACAGCTTTCAACCAAATACCATTGTATATAACGTTAGCTCCTCAACAATAGCTTCCTTACAGCAAGCTAACGCATCTACAATGACACTACCACCTGAGCAGTGGCTTAAAAAAAATAACAATAAAGCGGATCAATAGCATATAGTTATTTGTACAAACAAAACTTCAGAGGGTAGCTAAGGTCTCATCCTATTGCTGACCCACGTGCCTCAAATCACCTCAAAAAAAATTGTTAATAACGCGTGCGTATAACCTCATGCCTCGCACAAAATTACCGATCATTGCTATCCGCAGAGCAACTAGTAAGGACCTTAAGGATATTTTGTCGCTGGCTCGCAAACTCTGGGATTATCACATTCCGCTTGATCCATTATGGCGTAGCGGACAACAAATGAGAAAACACGATCGGCAATGGTATAGGACGAAGCTGCGCAGCAAAAATTTTCGTGTGTACGTTGCAGAACACAAAGGCAAAATTATCGGATTTTTTTCCGGACAAATCCGACCGTCAAGCAGGGCGCTTCGCTACAGGTACCAGGGTTTTATTAATCAGGCGTATGTGAAACCTGCCTATCAAGGGCTTGGCATCGGAAAACAACTACTTGATGAATGTATCACATGGTTTAAAAGCCGCAAATTAGATTTTGTTGAACTGCACGTTGATTCCCGTAACATACCCGGTCACCATGCTTGGTCTAAGCTGGGCTTCAAGGAGTACTTAAAAAGGATGCGACGTAAAATTTAGTTCTGACCGACGTGTCTCAAATCTCCCCTAGAAAAAATGTCCCGAGCCCTTCATGACCCCGATATGACGCCATCCCTCAAAACCCCCAGCGCCTGGCTTCCGATAGCAATGCCGCTTGCGATGCTGGCTTTCATACTCATTTACATTTCGACATACGGCATTGTCCGTCAGGAGGATGAAGGAACGCCCGCGCATATCTTTCAGATATGGATGGTCGTAGAAGTACTGGCCGTAGCATTTTTCGCCGTCACCTGGTTCCCGCGGAACCCAAAGCAGACGTTCATAATACTGGCGCTGCAGATCGCAGCCTCGTTGTTGCCGATTGCCCTTGTTTTCTTTCTCGAGTCATAGGTTAATTCGCCCGCCACGTCTTCGGACCTCTGGCGAGCCTCATCTTTGTGCAAATAATGGGTTGCCGCGAAACCCAAAAACCTATAAAATATCAGCCATGAACCCCCTGGAACAACCCCACGCAGCCGAAGGCGACGAGCTCACAGCCTTTGAACTTGAACAATTTATCAGGAACTACGTCCCCCGCGGCTGGGTCGAGCCTCTCCATGTGTCCACGTCTGGACCCATGCTGACCGCCGAGGAGATACAGGAGTTCAGGAACTGGCATGCGAGTGGGAAACTGCCGGAGGAGCTGCAGAAAAGATATAAGCAATCCCCCGCGATAGTCGAAGCGATCATTGATTATTTTGAACGAAAAAAAGAGCCTTCATAAAAAAATATGTCCCACGAACAACCAGAAAATGACCGCGAAATGATCGAGAAAAGCTACCACGCCGAGGATGCCGCGTATCAGTCCATCTACCGTGACGGCGTCGACGCCTATGCGAAAACTCTGCCACATCTGGCGCAGGCTTTTGAGTTGAACAAAAAATGTGTCTCCTGCATGGACGAGGGTACGCCGGGAGGCGTGCACGCTGCCGGCTCCGGAATGCTCATGAACGACGCCGAACTGGAAGAGTATTTCGCGGCAGCTTCGCCGGACGAGATCACGAGCCATGAAGGCTGCGGCGCGGCGCGGCTCTATGCTGCGGCGCACGGCCTAGATATAGAGAGATCCGATCAGTACGCCCAGGAGTGGGCGAAGCACGAGGCGGACAAGCGAGGTCTCACGTACCGGCATATCGCAGCCCCGAACATGAAACGCCCCAGCGAGGGGCATTTTGCACGAACATGCTACTACGATACGACCGGCACGTTCAACTGGGATGCCGCAGAGGGCCTCACCGCTGGCTTCGTCGTCAGCCGGAAATATATGACGCCGGAATACTCGCTCCGAGAGGCGTCCGTGGCGATGGACATCGCGTTCGGGGATCACGGCCTGGGAGGCAAGCTCTTGTCAAGAGAAAAACCATTTCTCCTGGTCGCGATAGCGGAAGACACGAAGCGACTTGCGGAA
>JBBTUM010000068.1:0-7630 GCA_038063795.1 Patescibacteria group bacterium
CACGGACAATTTCCATCAAAAAACCCGGCTTCACGTCCTGCGTCGTGTCAGGTATGTCCTTGTGAATAGTAACTTTCTTAATCCGCACTCCCTGAATCTCTGACGACATATGCGATGAGAATATATACTGCGATAATGAGTACTGATAAGGTGAAACCTAGCAGATGGGAGGGCGTTTGTAAAGTAATAGCGAGCCCCGACAGGAAGAGGTTTATACCGAAGAAGATCAGCACATACCGCCGTTGCCACAGCTGCAACGCAGGCACCCCTTGGACGAAAACAAGGTTGGCTATCAACACGCATGACGCGAGGAAAAACAGCGTCGTCAGATCGATGACGGAGGTTATCAAGCCGGGCTTCAGCATCTCCAGAAAAAAACCCGTTCCAAAAAGCACGGCAGCCGTGACGCTCAGATCGTCTATGTTTTCCGCAAAGTGGAGGTTCTTTGTGCTCATAGCTTACCACTGAAGATAACATCAATGTCGTCGACTGAAAAGACCGTATCGGACGTCATAGCGGGCACGGCGATTATGAAACGCAATGAATGGTCAGTGATCTTAGCTGAACGTAAATTGAACTGCGCAGATCCGTTCGAGTCCGGCTTTTTCAAGTCATACGACCACTCCCCGCCCTCAGATTCGAGCCCTATCTCCCACTCAAGGCTGGCGGGATTATCGACAGAAACGGTCACGACGGCTTCATGATATCCGCGAGGGTAGCGAACACGAAAATAGACAGGCTCAGTTTTAACTCGCTGACGACCGTCCTCGACGCCAAAGAGACGCTGGGCAGGAAAAAGTGGTGAGATCATGACAGAGCTTTCGTCCAAGGATGAGCGCAGTCGTCTTACCCCCGAGGGATTAAGATCAATAACGAACGCCCCTACGATGACCGCAGGGACGGCAGCATACAGCACCCATGATGGCAAGGCGAATTTCATATGAAGACTATGGGGAGATCTTGATGATCGGGTAGATGCTGACATCAGCCGAGGCGAATATCGGGTCTGCAAGCGCGACTGAAACAGGCTGCAAGCGCGACTGAAACAGCGCGAGGCTGGCGTCATCAAGCGTTACCGACAGCAGGTAAACAGACCTGCCGGATTCGCGAACAAAATATCCGATGCTGTCCAGAACTTTCGGATGATCAAGCGCCGTAATGACCGCCCTGCTCGGCCACACATACTTGTCTCCATATCGGGTCACAACTATCGAATCGGGCTCCGTGTTTTCTTTCACCCATGTCGCGGTCGTATCGTAACGGCGTACCGCATGCAACTTTGCCAGAACTGATTCGTTCGAATAGATACCGAACACCACACTTCCATACACAAGCAGCGCCAAAATTACCACTGACGCAGGACCAGCATACGACCGCGCGCGGAACCGCTCTGCTATGAAACGAATTCCGAAAGCCATGACAGGAGCGCTGAGTACATAGTAAGGCAAAAAATACCGGACGAACGAGGTTCCTATCGTTACCTCAAGAGCGCTCACCGTATCTCGAACATCCCATGACCCGTAAAAAATAAAAAGTACGATAGAAATAGCCAACCAGATAATCAGAAACGCGTTGGCCGCAGCATTTTTTTTCCTGATCACTGCATAAAAACCAACAAGGGCGAGTATCGTAAACGGCGCGAAAAGGAGCACAGCAAAGTTCCACACAGAGTGGAGTATCAACTTCGGGTGGAATCCAAAAGGCAACAGATAGCGTGTAAAAAGAGTCAGGGGTGATGTCTCGCCGGCCCCTATCACGTATCCAAAGCCCGTCGTCGTTCCTATGAGCTCACGTGCGAAACCAAAAAAAAGTATCAGAATGACAACGGAAGGCGCTGCAGACCAAGCGAGCGACTGCCAGCGCACCGCGTTCTTGTTCAACCATATAAATATCATGAGCGCAGGGAGGACCCAGAGTACCTCTGAGGTTCGGACCAAAAGCGACATGGTGAGACATACCAAGGCTGCCGAATCGCGGATTCCGGAAGTGCACCTATCATTTAAGAGCGCGGCAAAACAAATGAGCAGCAGGCTGACAAAAAGAATGTTCGGAAACAATGATGCGTTGGTGTAATACCACCATGCCGGATGAATAGCGAGTAAAAAAGTAGCAAGACATGCGATTTGGCGATCAAATATTCTGCGGAGCAAAACGAAGAAGGCATATAATCCTGCTCCGGAGAAAAAAATGGTCACCATCGGGATGATGTTCGCGAACAATGCCTTGCTCAGGAGTCCTGTGAACAACGTGAAACCGATGAATGACGTCGGAACCAATGACCGAGCGATAAGACGCGTACTTCTCGTAAAAAGAAAATCTGATGCGGGCGATCCGTCACCCAGGGAGGGCGCCTTAAACGGCGCTCCTTCAAAAACGCGGACGGCGAAATGATAGTTCGTATTCTCGTCCGGTGAATTAAAAACGCCGTTCACTCCGCCATCCCAGACGAGCAGCAACTGTATACTACAAAACACAAGGACTAGCAGAAGCACAACGCGCTCTGCTCGCCATGGCATATTCGTTGAGTAATAAGTGCGAAACATACCTATGACGATAGCTGACTATTTTTCTTGTTTAATAGAATCAGTATGTTAGTATACGGTATATGCATGAGGTCCGAAAAAAGCCGATTGGTCAATCCAGCTCTCTGTTTCTGCTGGCCGGCGCAGTAGTGATTTTGTCATATACGACCACTTTTGTCACCCAGCCTTTCACGGGTTCATGGGGTATCCTCGGCATCGCCTACCTCGTCATATGTGCCGTGATTCTCGGAAATAAATTCTTTAGAGATATGAAATTCTTTCAGGCCTTCTCTCTCGGCCTCGTTCTCGAAATCGGATGGCTGACGATCGCGTCTGGAGCCGCACTGCTCTTCGCTTCACTTACGCCCACCGTCATTTTTTTTGTTTTAGTCGTGCCCGTATTTTTTTTACGCGCACATCTGTTCGATTTCGACACGTGTATCCCCACGCCTTTTCATCTGGCCTCGCAACGTCCTTTTTCGCACTACCTTTTGCTTTTGGGCTCTCTAGCTCTGTTAATGATACTTTTTATTTTTATTGCATCAGGATGGCACGAAATGAGCTCGGTCAGTCCATGGCAACATCTCCCGCCAGTGATCTTCACTCTCTACTTTACCTCCTGTGCTCTTGCACTCACCTTGGCCATGTATTTTCGGCGTCTGGCATGGTACTACTTCGCGCCGCTGCTCGTGCTCTCTTTTGGAATTTTACCGGTCGTCTACCCGCTCGGGTTTGGTTTCGATCCCTTCATCCACAAAGCGACTGAGCAGCTTGTGGCACAGTTCGGCCATATCGAGCCGCGGCCATATTTTTACAGCGGCTATTACGGGTTCGTGACGGTGATCCATTTCTTATCCGGTCTATCGCTCGATGCGGTTGACACATTCCTCCTGATAGCACTGCTCACTGTCATGCTACCAGCTATCATATTCATGTCATTTAGACTGGTTCTCAGAGAGAGGTATCTCGCGCTCTTGGCTATACCGCTCTTCTTATTGATCCCTTATGGCGACCTGATCCAATCGACTCCACAGTCCGCATCACTCGTATTCTCGTTGATTTCGATCGTGCTCGTATTTCTGCAAAGCCGTTGGCCTCTGCTGCCGGGATGGTCATTGCTTATCGCTCCGATCACTGCATTGTTTCTACACCCGCTCACCGGCATTCCAGTGCTTCTCTTTGTACTCTATATTCTGGCGCTTAAAAGAACAGGGGGGAATTCCGCCAAATCCATCACGACAATCTATCTTGCTCTATCACTTCTCGCTCTACCATGCGCGTTCGCTCTCGCAGGAAGCTTCTCGACTGACCTCTCAGTGTCCCTAGGATTTGACCCTTCGATCCTCAAACACGCACTGCAGCTGAGCGTCTACAGATTTTCATCTATCTATGACCTCGTATACTCGATCGGGAATATGATGGTCTACTCGCTTGTCCTCTTTTCACTGATAGGCTACTGGACCGCCCCGAGCGAGCTAAAAAATGGGCTGAAGCTTCTGTACGTCGGCTCCATAGCCACCTTAATAGCAGCTCTCACCGTGCTCATCGTGCTGCGATTTAACTTTGCGACCCCAAGCGAGCAGATCATTTTTGGTCAGCGCCTTTTTAGACTGGCGATCTACTTCCTTTTTCCCTCGATCGTTCTCGGCATTACTGAAATCGTGAAGCGCGCTCGAAAAAAAGGTTCGGTGGCCGTCCTTACAATTCTCCTTCTCATCTGCGCGCTTCTGACCGTTTCGTGGTACATGGCATATCCTCGCTTTGACACCAGAGAACAATCTAAAGGATACTCCCCTTCGGCTGCTGATCGTGCTGCTGTCCAGTTCATCAATCGCGATGGCGCCGGGACTCGCTATGTGGTACTTGCGAATCAAACAGTCTCAGCGGTAGCATTGCGTGAGTTCGGTTTCCTCGCCTATTACGCTGATGGTTTCTACTACCCGCTGCCCACGAGTGGCTCGCTGTACGGTGAATTCCTCCGAATGGTCGATGAGAAAACTGATGGCACGAACATCAGCACCGCTCTCAAAGAGCGCTTGAACGTGGAGCGGGTCTATTTTGTGCTCAACAGTTATTGGTCGGATGCGGACAAGCTCGCGGCGCGACATAACAATACCGCTTCTGGATCATGGTCATTCGGAAACGGACAAGTAACGGTTTTCAGGTACTAATGGCGTCAAGCAGCTCTCGAGTATAATCACGCGCGATAAGCTCTGCGGCATGATGACATACCGCATTTTTTGCTTCAGTAAGCCTCTCGGGGCTCTCGATAAGACTCACGAGAATACCACGCAGCTCATCCCAGTTCCCCGGCTCGAATAACCACCCCGTCTCGCCTTCCCTGACCAACTCAGGGACCCCCCCGATGCGTGAAGCGACGACCGGAAGTGAGTGTGCGATCGCTTCATAAATGACGGAGGGCGAATTCTCGTAGCACAGCGTCGGCAGTATCAAACAATCAACGGATCGGAGCATCTCCGTGAGCTTTTCGCGCTTTTGCCAGCCGAGGAACCGTATGTGAGGAGCCTTCTTGTTCTCCTCGATCATTTTTCTCATCAGCGGACCGATCCCCGCGACGCTCAAACGGCACTGCTCAGCGCTGAGCCCGCGTATGAGCGCTACAAGCCTGTCAACACCCTTTGAAGGGACCAGCTGCCCAATGAAGACGAAATGAAGCGGCCTCTTCGTTTCGTGCAGTTTCTCAGAAGACGCGGCAAAGCGAAATGGGTTCTGCAATACCTTTTTCTCGGCGTCACGAAAAAACCCCTTCCTAGCATAAAAATCAAGTAAAAACCTCGATGGAGATACCACGATCGAGGTCTTTTTGAAGAGCAAACGCAGAATTGCTTCATACCCGAACCAACGAGCAGCTCTATGGCTTATGTGCTTCTCCTCGCCATAGAGTATCAGCCCGGACGGAGTCGAGAGTTGGACATCATGAACGACGTGCACATGACGGATTCGCATATACCTGAGAACCAACGGGGTAAGGAAACCAAAGCCCATCAAGTTGTGGGTTACGACGGTATCAGGTTTCTCACGACGAAGAATGCTTATGAGAACGCATGCACTATGGACATTAAAGATATCCAATACATGCCAGAAGCATCTCACGAGGATCGAATGGCGAAAATCGCTCGTGTAGAAATAGAAGTTCACGGGGTAAAAACGAATCACGCGAATGTTGTGTTGGTAGTACTCGTGAGGTAACAGCGATCGTATGCCGGTAAATGGCTGCGCGCTGACGACAAGAACCTGCTGCAAGTGCTCACGTAAGCCCTCTGCCATCGTCTGCGCGACGATCTCGGCCCCACCCCTAACGAACGGCGGATACAGATTCGTGATAAGTATGATCTTCATGAATGTTCGAACTCCCTGTAGATACGATCAATTTCTCGACCAACTATCTCCCATGTATACCTGTTGAGCACACGCTCGCGCGCTTTTTCACCGAACCGATTTCCTATCTGCGGATTCTCGAGCATGGTTCGCAAATATTTCGCCATCAAAGGTATCTGCTTTGGTTTTACGAGTATACCCGTCTGGTCTTTCACAACGACGCTTCTTACGCCCGGCAGATCTGAAGCAATTACAGGGATGCCCGATGACATTGCCTCAAGGAGCGCGATCCCGAATGCCTCAGAGCTATCAATCGAAGGGAGCATGAACACATCCGCGAGCTAGTAATAATAAGGAAGCCAGTTGTCCGAGACAAAGCCCGTAAAAATTACCTTACGTTCCAAACCGTAATTGACCGCAAGGCTTTGAAAGCTCTTCTGCAAATTGCCACCCCCGACGATCATAAGACGATAATCATCGTTCGATGCTATGAGCTGGAACGCTTTCAGTAAGTAATTGACTCCTTTAAAATAATGGGCTCGATCAAGCGCGCCAACGAAAAGAATAGTTTTTTTGTTGATCAGCTGGTATTTCTCGAGCAGCTCCTTATTACGCAACCGAGGTTTGAACACTTCCGGATTTACGCCAAGCGGAACCACGGTGACCTTGCCTTGCGACTCCATCAGCAGTTCGGCGATACGCGATTGACGCGCATAATCGTCCGATGTCACGATGATCTTGCTAGCATGCCTGAGGATCCTCGGCATAATGTAGGTGCTATGGAACTTAAAAAAACGTTTGAGGATCCCCTCGCCGAACACATCCATGTGATAATGGACAATGATCGTGCATTTCTTTAAATTGTCCCGCAGATAGACCATCTCTGCTCCACCAAAAAATGGGTAATGTAAGTGGATGATGTCGAAATTCCGCAGCCGCCAGACAAGCTGCGGTAAGAACGCCGCGTTACCATAAGCGAACCATGGGCGCAATCTGTTAACGCGAAACGGCAAACTTTCATCCAACATCCCATGCGACTTTTGTGTTGTTGTGAACACGGTGATCTCATGCCCCATCTCGCTCAACACCCAGCTCACTTGATAGGCGACATTACCGATACCAGCTCGGTACGGAGGAAAAGTAGACACGATCTGAGCGATTTTCATCACCAAAAAATGAAGATGCGAATTAGCTGATAGTATGCCCACAAGACCGGATTGACCAGGTATGTCAAAAGAGGCGACGCAAGAGGTTGAAACAGTATCGTCGAAGAGAAGCTATCGAGCATCTGTCGGTCTGAACGACGACGGAACGCAGCGACGGTTTTGTGCATGCGAATCACTTCCCGAATATTCTCGCCTTTGAGAAAAAAAAGATAGGAGCGGACTTTTGCCGTAAAAGCCTCGGAACCGACCGATCTCAGCAAAATACCCACCTCCATGAGGAGCAGGGCGGGCAATAACAGCACGAGAGTAAGAGGTCGATAGTTTTTCAGCAGAATCCATAATCTATTGCGCTCAAAAAAATAGAACTGACGCATCCCTCTATGAAATTCATATTTATGAAGCACGACGCTTCCGGGGACAAGGTGGTTCTCCCAACCCGCCAGCGTAAGACGCCAGCCGAGATCGAGATCCTCGAGATACATGAACATAAACTCCTCGAAAAGCGATACCTCCTGCACAGCTAGAGGACGCAGGATCACGGCAGCGCCTGAGGCATAGTTGATCCGATGTTCGCGAAGCGGTATCGATGACACAGCACGTGAG
>JBBTUM010000069.1:0-2919 GCA_038063795.1 Patescibacteria group bacterium
CCAGCTTCCGAAGCAGGTAGTTGCGGTTACGCAGATTGTAGACATCCTTGACCATGAACTCGCGCTTGAACTCCTCGTCGTCTGGGAACCGGCGGTAACTGTCCCGAAGTAGGAACGCGAGCTTTACACTTTCCACGTAGTTTTTCTTATCGATCTCTCTTGCGAGAGTGGCGAACGTCGTGTTGAGCGAATTGGTCGGTATACCGCAAATTGAACGCCGGAACACATAATTTTCGACAAGCTTCAATATCTCCAAAAACTCATCCCGCGTGATGATGTTTGTTGTGTAGTCGTTGTAAAGCTCAAGCAGGAACGGATATGCAACGTCCACCCGCAGGGCGTTAATATCCTGCACCGCCTCCCGGATGTCCCGATCCTCATCCTGGACAAATACCAGCTTCACGAAGTAGCCCGAGAACGTGAACACATTTCCGACCAGCTCGCGAAGCGTGCGCTTGCCCGTCTCATTCTGCACGTATTGCTTGAAGCTCGCGTACACATCCTGGATATTGGGGATGTTGCTCGTCTCGACCGTGAGGTAATCGCGCATGAAGCGGTCGAACAGCTCCGTATAGTTGGCGTCCCCGAAGCGCCTCTCCATCGGATACCAGTAGTCCTCGTAGAGCTTCTCCTGCTCCTCCCGCGGGAGGGACATCAGTACGAAGTTGCGGATGAGATCTGCTTGCGAGAGGTCGAGGCCGGTGGAGTTGAGGCTCTCGAAAATAAGCTGCGGATTGTCGTGCTGGTGATCGAGCGCGATGTCCACGATGAGGAGCTTGTGGAGGCAGGTGGCGATGTCCGACGGTGAGAGTTTTGATTTTTTAATCTGCTCCTCAAAATACCCGAAGTTCGTGATGATGTTTTGAGAGGCGTTGTCCGGCAAACGCCTGTCCTCAATGAGTGCCGTAAACGTCTCTTTGTCGGCACGGGTCAAAAAGAGTTTGTACCGTGCTTCTCCCGTTTCCATGCCATTGAACAGGTAGTAATTCTCGATTTTCTCCGCTGCGTGTCTGTCGTCTTCGCTTCCGGATTTCTTGAGCGCCCGTGCGAGCGCGGTAAGCAGCAGGGATACCGTGGTCAACCGTTGCTGGCCGTCGATCACCAGGAGCTGCGGCATCGCGGTCACCTGGTAGATGCCTTTTTCGATGTACACCACCGAACCCAGGAAGTGTCCCTTTACCGAGTTGTCCTCCGAAGCAAGTATGTCTTTCCAGAGCTGGGCACACTGCCGGAGGTTCCAGCCATAAGGTCGCTGGTAGATGGGAATGACAAATTGCGCAGGCTTCTGGAGGAACTTCAGGAGGTTTGCTTCGACGGCTTTCATAAATCCATGAAAAGATTACATCTATTTTTCTGGTGGAAACCATTTGAAAGAGGAGAGGATTTGATTGAATGCGAGATCGTGTTTTTCGTCAATGCTCAATAACAACCTCAAATCACCTAAAGGGACATCCAGCACTACCGTAGGTACCCCATTGAAGTTATACCGGTATTTTGTGGCAGCCACATTATCTATCTCGGCATTCGTAATTACGGCATGCATAATCCTTGCGTTATGGGCTGCGTTATCCGCGAAATCCGGTGTCACAATGTTTATTATTTCGTCCTGGTTAGTGTCTTTCCCATCAATCTTAAAGAGTGTTGCATTGAACTTACTATACGGACTTCCGAATATGTTTTCGCGCCACTCCCACCCCTCCGGATACCAAAACTCAAAGCCGAATTCTTCGTTGCGATAGAGCTTCATGCCCGAATGATTCGATGATTGTGGAGTCGTCGACGCGGCGGATTTCGGCGAGCTTGTCGCATACCGATCATGTGCGGCTGCTGTGGAAGATGCGGCGATTGGCACGGTATCGTTCTGTGGCTTGGATTGGCGCGTATAGTACGAAACCGCAAAAAGTCCTGCGAAGAGGAGTGTGGCTGCAATCAACGCGAGGATAGTGTTTCTCATAGTTCAATAGTCCACGAGGATGCTCCCCGCATGGGTCGTGATGGATGGGATGACCATACCGGGAAGAATCTGCTTGATTGGTTTCTTGTCTGCATCTTCGTCATCTTCCGTGTCGTCGAGCTCTATGGGCTTCGTCATGATAATCGTCTTGTTTTTCTTGGGACGGTAGTGTGATTCCGTGCCAGTCGCCGCCGTGCGAATATATGAAGCGAAGAGCTTGTATTGACCATTCTTGCCTATTCGCCATTTGTATGAAATCTCGGCACCGGAGAGGGTGGTCGTCGCGCCGTTGTAGCTGACGGATTGTATGGTGATCGTGTCGCGCTGCGCGGGAGATGGGAGTTTTTCCGTGTAGATAAGCGCGGTGGTATTGCCTGCCGCGTCGCGTGCCGTCACGGTGGTCGTCGCCGTACCTTTCTGTCTCGCATCGTCATGCCTGCTTCGCGGGCTCTTCTCCGGCGTCGGATATGTTGTGGTGCTGTGCATGGTGGCTGTGCCCATATCATCGATACCGGAGAAAGCCAGGGCATTGGTGGAAGTGCTGAAGGTGAGCATGATCTCGGGCGGCGTCGTATCTACCGTGACGCTCTGATCAGCGCCGACGACGACTCCATATCCTCCGGTCGGTATATGGCCCAGCGGTACATTGTGCGCTAGAGAGATCGTCGTGCTCCCTGCGGTGAAGTCGAGGGAGTAGGTTTGACCGGGCGTGCTGCTTGCCATCGGGGAGACGCTGATGCGGTATGCCCCCGGCTTGAGCACGGGAGAGTAAACGACATCCTCCGGATAGCCAGCGGAATCTATGCCTATTGTGGCGTAGGTGAGATCACCAACAGAACGGATGTACTCTTCCTCTGTCGCAATTCCGGTCGCATCGGATATGGTGTTGCCATCAGGGTCGGTGACGGAGAGGTGCACGGGCGAATGTTTGCTGATAGCCATCGCAATGCGTGCGTTTTTAGGAC
>JBBTUM010000070.1:0-8961 GCA_038063795.1 Patescibacteria group bacterium
TAAAGAACAACACGAACGGCACGCCGCCACCGATAAGACCGACGACGAGGAGCCAGAACCAATCCTTCCGTTCCAACGAGCGCACTTCACGCCGCTGCCAGGTGAGCATGACAACACCGGTGATGATGAGGCCGACGAAAATATTCTTGAGGCCAGTGAAGATATTGGGATCGATACCTGCAACCGCGAACGTGTTCAGAAATATAGAGAGACCGCTCACGAGAGCGGTACCGAGAACGAGCAGCAAACCCTTATGATAATTCGTCATACGTCTCCTTGATTTGTGAACGCATCGCTTTCGCGTCGAGCGCATCTACTTTCAGTACAGCAATGCCGCTCGTCACGATCACGTAATCACCCACGCTGCAGCTCTCGAGCGCACCGATGTCAGCGGTCAGCGCGTTCTCAAGCGTCGCGGTCGTCCCGTGCGTGGCAGTGATCTGCAAAGGTATGACGAAGCACATGCACTCAGTATAGAGAAGTTTCTGAAAAAAAACTAGCGCCGTGCGGGCCCCCGAGGCCCCCTTTTTCCACCAACTTGACAAAAAAACACGCCGGGCATACGGTGGACTGTTACCCGATGGTTGCTCAATGGCCGTTCATTGACAACGCGGAAACTCTCACTCAGAAGCTCCTTACCGAGCGCGACATGGTGTCGCGTCTGTTTCTATAAACCTACTCTCACATCTGTGCGGCTTCCCTGCCACCGGACACGAAACGACAGTGTGGCTTTTGCAGCCACGGGAGGTAAACCATGAACAAGCTCATGGCTCTGTGCCGACGCACGTTATTCCGTATCAAGGAACGCAGTCTGACCAGGCCCGAGCGAGACATGCTCTTCGAGGAATACAAGCAGTGCCTCGAGTCCATCACGGAGACGAACAACGCCCGTCGAGGGAATGACAAGTTCTTCTTCAGTGTGCACGTGGCACTGCTCACGACCTACGGTACGCTCGCGACGTCCGGCTTCATCAAGGAGCCGAACGGCTGGACGATCCTCATCGCGCTCATCGGCGTTCTGCTGTGCGCGATCTGGGGCTCCGTCACCTGGTGGCAGGTCTGGCGGAACCGCTACGAACACTACGTCGCCCGGTGCATCGAGTCCCAGCTCCCTGGCAGACCCCTGACGGCTCAGGACAAGCTCATGAATGAAGAGCATCCGCTGATGGCTCGTCACTCAGCCTGGCTCAGGTACTCGTTGCCGTGGATCTTCATCCTCCCGTATCTAGCGCTCCCGTTCCTGATCTAGGCTCGTGACGCGGAGGGTCATGCCATGACGGCACGAAAAAAGCCCGCTCTTGGGAAAACCGAGGCGGGCTTTTGCTATCCTCTGGGGAAAAAATATGGTATACTGTTTCCATGTTCAAGTTTAAGCGCGCAAACAAGAAGAGCGGGCTCGAAGGCCTTGCGGCCACCTTCTCTGGTGGTACACTCGCACTGTCATTCGTACTCGTGCTACTTTCTTTTTTCATGCTCTTCCTGGTAGCACCATACTGGGCCCCCTAAGTCAGGGCCAGTTTCCCCGTCTTTTCAAAAACAAGCAGCTCCGACGGCACCGTCGGAGCTGCTGTGCATTATAAGAATCACGCAAATCTAGTCATTCAGCTCGCGCTGCAGCTGGCGATTCCGTTCATCCGAAACATCGCTCGCGTTCCGTGCCTCATCCAGCACAGAATCTACGCCGCCCTCCCGATAGAGCGCCGATGATCGCCTGAAGAAAGCCGAGATGGTCACGCCAACCAGTATCGAGAAAATCGCGATCCAGATGATGAAGCCCAGGTAGCCAAATCCCTTATCACGACGCATATGAAGAAAGTATAAACCGACTGAACAAAAATGTATACGCGGTGTATACTGGATGTGTATGAAAAAATTCTCGGTTGAAAAAGGAAACGCCCCATACGCGGTCGCGGTGTTGCTTTCCGGCTGCTGGATCTATCTGACACGACATCAGTACGCATATACGCAATTCCCCCTGACCCTCGCGGGCAGCAAACTATTCCCTTTCGTCGCATGGTCGGTGTCTCTCATCCTGCTCTTCTCACTCTACCGTTCCATCGAGAGACACCTGCAGCGACCTTTTCTCATCACCGTGCTTTGTTACTGGATCCTTCTCATCCTGCTTGAAGCGGTGGCGTATAACGTTCTGGGAATACGAAATGCCGGGACAGAAGCCTATCGGGGACTTCCGCTCTGCGAGTGCCTCCATGCGCCCCTCTGGATGCAGGCGGGCTATTTCCTGATGGGGCCGCTCTACCTACTATGCGTAGATGCGATGCGACGCCTAACCTCGCGGCACAGCGCACAGAGCACGACACCAAGCGCAAACATCTGAATGATGAACGGTCGCAGCGTATCGCTCGCTGAATGTGACGTGGCATCGATCCGTATAAAATCCCACACGCCGAACGCGACGTAGAGAATCGCCGCGACAAGAACACAAAGAGTAGTCGCAGAAGAGAACGGGCTCTTTCTCTTTGGGGTTGCTGTATCCATGTAGAGATTATAACGCGTCCTCAAAGAATGAAATAGTGAAAGCCCATCTGCCGTGATCGAGCATCAATACTTGACAAATCTCGTGATTTATAATATTTTGCTCTTTCTATCTCGGTTCATTAACTATTCACGTCAACCCCGTTAGGGATGAAGCCCTAATGGAGTCAACCGTCTTTTGAGGAGGACTCGGACGTGTACAACGTCGCGTTCAGAACCATCGCCGAAGGAAGCGGTCACGAGGGAGTCGTCACCTGGACCGCTTTCGAGAGCAAGGAAGCGTTCGACGCGTTCTACGACGAGAAGATGCGTTCCTGGTACCAGGTCGTCGAGGAGGATATTTCCGAGGAGCGCTGCATCGAGCTCGGCGGCGCAAGCTGCTGACTCCACCCACCCCGCGACTGCTCACCGAGTAACCGAGCGGAAAGGAGCACACTTTGCAGAATCCCGACGTCACCGTCCAAGAAGTTTCGATGGATGCGACTGGCTCCTCGTTGGTCGAATTATTATCAGCCAAAATCGACCTGGGAGGCACGCAGAGCCCACAAGCACTACGCTCCGAGCGTTTCGTGGAAGATATTCGCTCGACAATGCGTCAACGAGCGCAGCGTGCGTTCGTGTTAGTGTGGGAGGGGAACAAAATCCCCCGCGGAGCAAAAGTGCTCAATCACACCATCGCCTGGACCCAGCACGGTGTAGTCACCGATGATGCCGGGGGAGTTATCGGCATGTATGATCGGCTTCTGGAATTCGGTGGTCAGTCCGGAAAGCTGCAGGTGATGGTTGTCTACGCAACCAACACCGATGCCGCTCGTGTCAATGAGGTCGCCGCGGCTGACTGACGTGACGTGATCTATGAAAGCCCCGCCCTCCCGACAATCCGCCATCCGTCAACCGACGGAGACGGAGTCGCGGATGAGGCGGGGCTTTTCTTATTGAACTAGTCGAGCAGTGCGTGCAATATTTGATTCCGCTCGCTCATGCTCCGCGCGTGCATGACCACGACAATGTCATTCTTTCTTTTCAGGGAAACACAGCGCTGGGCTTCATCAAGAAAACCGGTTTTTGCAGCATCGACGTTGAAGTCTTGTAGCGTATAGTTCCGGTCGGTAACCGTGATCTGGCGCGGCGCGACGTTTCGCGTCTGGAAGGAGTACCTGTCCTGCTGTGACGCCCTATAAATATCAAATGAGCTGAATGCCTCGCGGGCGATGACAGCCATCTCGCGCGGGGTCGTCACGTTGTGTGCGTTCAGTCCCGAAGGATCGTAGAAAACGGTTCGCGTCAGGCCAAGTGCCGTTGCCTTCTCATTCATCGCAGCGATGAACGCCTCGCGGGTCATGCCCGAGACATCGACAAGCGCGATAGCTGCCTGATTCGATGAAGCGACGAGAAGTGCTACCCATAGGTCATACACAGTCACGACATCGCCCAAAGCGATGTCGACCTCGCTCGTCGCATCCATGCCCGCATAGTAACGAGGGTATGCTATCTGAGACTCAGTGATAGTGACCGGCGTATCCCACGGTATCCTTCGGTCGAGAAAAACGAGCGCGGTCATGAGCTTCGTCATGGATGCAGGAGGGAGGATCTGATCGGCGTGCTGCGATGCGATGACCTCGCCGGCGCGGACCTGGATATAGGCAACATCGTCAAAGGTCGTGTCATGCACGACCTGGGTCGTATTCATGGGAATCGCGCGAAGATCGTCATTGCTGATGCCGAGAGAGAACTCCCGCATCATACCATACGCCGCGGCGCCGTCCTTCATGTAGTAGCGCAGGCCGTTCTCTGGACGGACGTACCACGCCTCTCCCCGCTCTTCGACCTGCAGGAGGATCCTGCCGGCAACCCGAGACGCGAGACCTGCGTCCTGTGCCTGCCCTGCTGCCGTCGGGATCTTCTCTAGATCGGCATTCGTGACGCCAAGTCCGAGCGTGCGCATGATCTCGTACGCGGTCGCGCCGTCCTTCAAATAGTATCGTGTACCGTCCATGGGATGTACATACCACGCTCTGCCATAGCTCTCGACCTGCAGCAGGATGCGGCCGGAAAGCCGTTCAGCGAGTGACTGCCCGGCGCCGAATGAAACTAGCGGCACCGCAAGCAGCATGATGACGACGAAAACGAACAGCCGAGCAGAATAAGGAAATTTTCGTTCGCGCGAGCTACTCACATTTTTCATCTCTGTAGTATAGCACATGAGCCAACCGATCACGCGAATATGTCACGAATGGCTAATACGCGATATACTGTCAGAGTCCCATGGAAAACGTTTCCACAGACCCGAAACGCGCGGCCCGAGCATATCAAGTGCTTATTTTTTTCGGGTCCTTTCTGCTCTTCTCGGTGCAACCCATCGTCGGGAAATTCATCCTGCCGTGGTTCGGCGGAAGCCCATCGGTCTGGATCACGGCAATGCTCTTTTTTCAGGTCTTGCTGCTTGTCGGCTATGCCTACGCGTATCTTCTCAGCCGTTTCGCGCTGCTCGGTCAGGCGATCGGCTTTTGCGCCGTGCTCATCCTTGCCGTAGCGACGCTTCCGATAACGCCGTCTGGCGGATGGCAGCCTGAGGCGATAGCGAATCCGACGCTGCATATTCTCCTGCTGCTCGCGGCAACGGTCGGGCTGCCGTATGCGATCCTGGCTTCCGTGAGTCCCGTTCTCCAGGTCTGGGCGCGGAGTACGGATACCGCCTGGTCACCATACCGCCTGTACGCTTGGTCGAACGCCGGTTCGCTCGCGGGTCTCTGGACTTATCCGCTCATCATCGAGCCTCTTCTCTCGGTACAACAGCAGACCTACCTCTGGTCGGTCCTCTTTGGAGTCTTCTCCCTCGCCGCGGTTGCCGTCGCCATCCGACGATATCGAGCGAAGACAGACCCTGCCCTCCAGGCCGAAACCAAGCAAGAGACATCGGTGTCAAAGCCGCGTGCGACCGACCGCGTCCTCTGGGTCGCGCTGCCCTTCGCAGGTTCGCTCATGCTCCTCGCCGTGACGAACTTCATCACGCAAGACGTCGCCTCGATCCCGCTCCTGTGGGTCGTTCCGCTCGGCATCTACCTGCTCTCTTTTATCCTTACGTTCGACAACGAACATTTCTATGACCGCCGTTTCTTCGCGTCGCTCGTGCTGTACGTAGGCATCATCGGTACGTTCCTGATACTCCTCGCGGGCTCGATCATGAACATGCTTGTGCTGACCGCCTCACTCCTCCTGCTCGCTGTGTATACCATCGTCTGCCACGGCGAACTCTACGCGCTGCGTCCGCATCCGCGATATCTGACGTCATTTTACCTATGGCTCTCGGCCGGCGGCGCTCTAGGCGGCGTTTTCGTCGCGCTTATCGCTCCTCGTATCTTCCCGCTGTATTTTGAGCTGCATCTGGGCATCGGACTGACGCTCGTGATCATGCTGCTGCTGTGGACGAAACGACGCCTTTGGACGCCCTTGCCCCGGTCTCCTTTGCTCGGAAAAGTAGCAGTTGGCGCAGCCGCGCTCATCATCCTCTCTGGACTCAGTTGGAATGTGCGCGAACGGCTGTCAGCGCCGACGTACGTCTACCGCGACTTCTTCGGTTCGCTCCGAATCATCGAATCTGAGAATCATAAAGCTCTCTACCACGGGAGGGTCCTTCATGGTATCCAGATGAAATCAGAGGGTCTCGTTTGCTGGCCCACGACCTACTATGGGCAGACCAGCGGACTGGGCCGCGCGATCAGCGCGCTCGAGACGGACCGTGAGATCAGACTCGGCGTCGTGGGCTTGGGTGTCGGGACCGCTGCCGCATACGGACACGATGTGCGCTTCTACGAACTCAACCCGAAGGTCGCGGAGATCGCCCGAACGAAGTTTCGCTATCTGAGCGACTGCGGAGCCGAAACAGAGATAGTACTCGGCGACGGCCGGCTTTCGCTCGAACGAGAAACTTCGCAACACTTCGACCTTCTTGCGCTCGATGCCTTCAACAGCGATGCAATACCGATCCACCTGCTCACCGAGGAAGCTTTTTCCGTCTACCTCCGCCATCTCGCGGACGGCGGTGTTATCGCTGTGCACATATCGAACGACTACATCGACTTCAAGCCCGTCATCGGCGGCCTCGCCGAACGCTTCGATCTTGCTGCCACGATCGTCCAGGACAGCGGGGAGAACAATAAAGGTACGTCGGCAAGTACCTGGGCGCTTCTCACTGCTGATGAAACGTTTTTCGCGCGCGCGCCACTTGCGGAAGTGCTCGACTCTGACGCCGCGACCTTTGACCGCCTGGTCCACTGGACCGACAAATACAGCAATCTCGTGAGCGTATTTCGATTTCGATAACGGTCTCCACTGGCTGAAACAAATAAAACCGTCTATACTGTATACAAATAAAAGATGCCCATGAAAAATAACAAAAGCACAGGAATAGACCCGAATCTCCTGATATTCGGCGTCCTATTCACAGCCGTTGTGATCTTCTTCTTCTGGCTGTTCCTGCTCAACATCTATCCACGCGTGTAAGGCCCTCTCTTGCGAGAGCCTTTTTTGATTCTCAATGGCTTCGACAGCAGGGGGTTTTTTTATACTCGTGAATATTCCTGTCTCCCAGAAACATCGAACCTTGCCAAAGTGACCAAGATACGTTATAGTTTCCCTCGTTCAATCAAAAACGGCACGAAGCGCCTTGGTGACAGTCGCCTCGCTTGAACGCCTGCCTGTCACGCAGGGTTCGATCTGGATACCGCGAAGCGGGATAGCGAATAAATAGTTTTATTCGCGACGGCGAGAACGGGTAGCGCGATGTCGCGGAGCAGACAGCGGTACCCTGGAGCGGATTGACACAATGGAATGTTTGCCTGTGTTGGGATGGTAGTTCAGCTGGTTAGAACGCCTGCCTGTCACGCAGGAGGTCGCGGGTTCGAGTCCCGTCCATCCCGCCACAGACAAGCATTTCGAAAAAAGCAAGTCCCGCCCGCTCTACAGTCGATGAGTTAGCGAAGCGTACTATCGCGGCCGACCCCGCGGCTGGTGCGCTGTTTTTTGTATCAGAAAAGCCGCTCCGGCGAAGATAAAGACCATACTGATCCACTGCGATAGACGAAGCCCGGAGAAAGCTGGCATCGGATCGATACGAATAAAATCAACAACGAATCGAATAACGCCGTATCCGACGAGGTATATGCTCACCAAGAAGCCATCTGCCCGCCGCTTCCTCGCAAGACGCCACAGGAGATAGAAAAAAATAAAGCTCAGGAGCGATTCATAGAAGAAGGCGGGATGGTAGAAATCGACATTTTCAAAACCTGAAAGTCGGTTCTCAGGCTCTATAAAAATACCCCAAGGCGCATCCGTTGGCTTTCCGTACAGCTCCTGATTGAAAAAATTGCCCCACCGGCCGATCGCCTGCCCGAGAGGTAGCGGCACGGCAAGGTAGTCAAGGAGCTTCCACACGCTGAGCTTTCTCCGCTTTGCGAAAAAATATGTCGTGAGAACGCCTGCAAGAAGCGCGCCCTGTATAGCGATCCCGCCGCGCCATAGCATCAAAATCTCGGCAAGATGCAAAGAGTAATATCCCCACTGGAATACGAACACGTGCCAGAATCTCGCGCCTATGAGACCAAAAACAACGACCTGAAAGATGAGATCAACGATGTCCCTATCATTCTCGTGATCGCGAAGATAGAGACGACGGATCAGCATATAGACGACCACGATCGCTCCAACCACGAGGACACCGTACCAATGCACTTGAAAAAAATCAATTGCAATGAGATGCCGCTGTGGTACGAGATCAGCGAACCAATGTGTCATACGACACGGCGATGGTAAAGTTTAGTTCGATGGAGCGACTTCGGCTTATGATCCGCCTTCGCCCGGTTCAGCAAAGATGGACGCGAGCCGCGCTTCCAGGGTCGTCCAGTCCTGTAACAGCTGTCCGTTCAGGTAAATACTGGGCGTCCCGTTCACGCCGCGCTGCTCGCCGAGAGCCATATCGTTCCGCACGAGGCCTTGCTTCGCGCGAGAATCAAGACAGGCATTAAAACTCTCAGTGTCGAGGCCGAGCTCCCCGGCATAGCCCTTGAGGTCGCCCTTGCCCAAATTCGTCTGATTGCTGTAGAGCAAATCATGATACTCCCAGAACTTGCCTTGGTCATTCGCGCATTCGGACGCAAGAGCCGCATTGAACGCGAACGGATGGATCTGGACGAGCGGGAAGTGATAGTACTTCCACTGGACGCGGTCGCCGTACTGTTCGGCGAGCTGCTTCATCACCGGCGATGCAGAGCCGCATGCCGGACATTGGAAATCAGCGAATTCTTCGACAAGAACCTGCGCCTGCGGACTGCCTTTCGTGGCGCGCGGCGTATTCGGGTCGGTGTACTTCGGCGTACACGCAGTAAGGACGAGAAGCAGCCCGAGACTCAGGATGAACGCTTTCATGTAGATACAGTTAAAGCAGCGAGTCGATGAGTGGCTTCACCTGAT
>JBBTUM010000071.1:0-2882 GCA_038063795.1 Patescibacteria group bacterium
CAGTTGCTCAGTCGGCGGTGCTGCCTGCGATCCGACCGCCCAGCCTCACACGTGTAACGTGGAAGGTAACGGGAGCTGTGTCCCAGGTCAGGTGTGCAACAGGACAGAGCAGTGCGATCCGAAGTCCGCCAAAACGTTCCTCCAGTGTGATGACAACGGCGATCCAGGTCTGAAGGCCGTCGAGTGCAATGCGACCTGCAAGCTCATCGAGACCGCATGTCACGCCTATGGACTCAAGGTCTGGTCCGATGCCGTTGACGTTGCGTATCTGAATGGGTCTCTCATGCTCTTCGACGATTCACGGGTACCGGCTCCGCAGCGGCCGGCTCTCTGCTCCGTCGATCCCGATTATCAAGCAGCGACGGGATACGCATCACCGGCGAGCCCAGTCGGAGGGAATTCATGTGTTGCCGATGATGAGGCTCCGTATCAGTCCGCGCAATACGCGGCGACAGACATTCGTCCCGTTGACTCGTCGGGGAAGACATTGCCGCCTTCGTTTGAGTTCCCAGGAACGAACGTACTCGCGATAAAAGCGTGGACGACTGCCGCAGCCGCTAACAGAGGATTTGAGGCTGTGTTCACGAGCCGCGGTGCGAATAAGAGTTTTGTCACGACTCCTGGTATCGCAGGCGGTTGGGTGTGCTCGAACGACTATACTGCCGGCTGGAATACGCCCTATTGCCCCTCGTGCGATCCGAATTTTCCTGGCAGCACATGGCGCGCCCCGACGAGTTACACGAATGCAGGGGGGGTCCCGTCGGCGTGCACGCAAAATTATACGAACTATGCAGGAGGGGATGCGAAGTGGATCTGGAGCTCTTCATGCGACGCGACCGCGGGTACGCGGGTCGTTTACTGCCGCCTTGGCTACAGTGCATCGGGCATCGCCGCGCAGGCTGGCTGGAATCCGAACTTCGGCTGGGTCTATACGGTGACGGCTGGCTCGCAAGTCGGTATTGCGCCGAACGTGATGCGGTGTGAGAACAATGCGGCGACCAGCTGCACCATCGCGACGCAGGATACCGACTGCGGTGTCGGGAACGAATGCTGGCATACCCTCGCTGGCGCTGCCTGGAACAAGAACCTCGGGTGGCTGCGGTTCGACGGGTCGAATTCGCCCTTCTCCGCGAATCCCATCGGAACGCCGGTGCTCATTGATAGAGCCGGAAAGCTTCGTGGCACCGCATGGGGCGAGAATTTCGGAGAAGTTAGATTTGATTCGAAGAATGTCTGCGGGTACTACTGTCAGAACGATCCAACACTTGTCGCTGCGGCCTGCAGTACGAATCCCGGCATTTCATGTATATCACCTGCAGACTTCATCGCATGTAAGGCAGCCGGAGGAACCTGTGATTGTTCCTCGACTCCTGCCGGCGTTTGCGGCGCTGCGAATGATTGCGTTCAATCCCAGTGCCAGGTAGGTCTCGGAGGGCGGACGTATAAGGACACGCAGGTGACGATCAGTCCTCCCTATGTCTTGACCGGATACTCATGGAGCGAAGACGCAGGGTGGATAGACTGGGCTGCGAATACGAATCAGTCGATCGTGATCCCTGGGCAATTAACTTATTAGTAGATTTGAGCGAGGTGTCTATGTTTGAAGACGTGAAAAAGGAGGATCAGCATATCATGACGGGCGACCCGAAGACCGTTCAGGATATATTTAATGACGTTGATCCAGCGGCTGAAGCGCTGAGCGCGGTGAAGAGCGGCAGATTGAAGCCGACTGGACAAGGGACCGCCGCGCCGTCCGCGGGTGCGCAGGGGGCGACGGAAGTTCATATCGGACCTCCCGATCCGCTGACGCGATTATCGCAGATCGAACACACAGGCGGTCAGCGGCAGTACCGCGGGATCCGCATAGCCGTCATTATCCTCGTGCTGGTGGCAGCCGGCGGTGTGGCGGCGTATCTCATGTTCGGTCGTCCCGCTCCTGCGCCTACTGACGACACGAACGCCAATACCAATACGTCTCCGACAACGGCAGACAATACAAACACACCTCCGGATAATACGAACGACCAGGATGTTTCGCCGGTTCCGACCAATTCCCTCATCGACACCGATGGCGACGGCCTGAGCAATGTGGAAGAGCAGGCGCTCGGGACCGATCCCCTATCGATCGACACCGATGGCGACGGCCTGAATGATCGCGACGAGATACACGTCCACAAGACGAATCCGCTTCTTTCTGACACTGACAATGATGGGCTCTCCGATCGTGACGAAGTCTTCTCCTGGTTGACAGATCCACACAATCCTGACACGGACGGCGATACGCATCTTGACGGAACCGAGGTCCAAAACGGGTACAATCCGAATGGCGCCGGCAAGCTGCAGCCGACTTTGTAGTGAAAAGGGGCACTATCTGATATACTGTCTCTGTAAACGAATTAATTACTTTCACGCGTATGTTTGATCAGTCAACGCAATCAGGAGGCGATGTGCCGGATAGGGATGCGGCTGGAGGCCCGGGTGTGCCGCAGCAAGGCCCCGCTTCGTCCATGTCCCCGCTTTCTCCGGCATCTGGTGCGTCAGCTCCTTCTGCTCCACAGGGCGCTTTCACGGATTCAGCACAGTCCGGCATCGCGCCGGCGCCGCAGATCGAGGTCGGTGGCATGCGTACCATGCCTGAGAAGTTCATGAGCGGCGGGCATATCAACACCACGATAGTACGTGGCGGCTCGTCGTCGCGAAGGTTTCTCATCATCGCCGTTGTGGTCGTTCTTTTAGGCGGCCTTACCGCTGGCGCGTATTTTTATCTTCAGATGCCGAATAACATCTTTACCGGCACCACAGGGACGGAGCCTGACACGAATGCCGGAGATGGCACTTCAGGACCGGATGAAACAGCAACTCCTGGCCCCACTGACACAGGT
>JBBTUM010000072.1:0-4887 GCA_038063795.1 Patescibacteria group bacterium
ATGGCGCGGTATTGGTAGGACCGTGAGAGATCGATCGCAGTCAGCATGGCACGCTCACCATCAAGAAGACCGGCTCCTAGTCGTCCCTGATCGAGATTTGCGGCAGCGAGTGAACGGCTGCTCGTTAACAGAGCGCGATACACGTCTGACAATGGCAGCTGCGGGGCGACCTGGCGAATCATGGCAAGCGTCGCCGAAATAAGCGGGGCCGCAGCAGAGGTGCCTGTCCATCCGCCTGAGTAATACTTGTCAAATCCCACATGCTGCTCGTCATATACGACCGTCGAATAAAAATTGACACCCGGAGCAGCAAGATCTATGCACGCAGATCCATAGTTCGAGAATGGTGCCAGCCGGAATTGTTCATCGACCGCAGCAACTCCGATGATCCGGTTCACCCCTTCCTGCTCGCATATCGGATAGCGCGGCGAAGTATTCAGATCGATCCCTGCTGCTTCTTGATTACCCGATGCTGCAACAATGGCGACGCCTGATTTGTAAGCAGCTTCGATACTTGCTTCAAGTCGCCAGTCGCGGTCTTGCCCGACCAGACTCAGATTGATCACATCTGCTCCGTTCTCGACGGCGTAATCGATCGCCTGAGAAAGGAGCAGCGTACTACCTGCCCCTTTACTGTCCAGAACCCGAATGGGCATTATCGTCACACGAAGCCCGGCCCCCGGTATACCAATATTATTATCGGCTTCAGCCGCAAGTATCCCCGCAATAACGGTGCCGTGGTTCACGGCATCCGCCCCGTAACCATCATCGAACTTCGGTCTCGGATCGGGCACTGACTGAAGAAAATCCCACCCGTTGACATCATCGATGAAGCTATTCCCGTCATTGTCGATACCATCTCCCGGTATCTCATCGTCGTTCACCCATATAGTATTCGCGAGATCGGGATGATCGATAGCAACTCCTGTGTCGAGCACTGCGACTACGACGGAACGATCCAGTACGTGAGCGCGGGCAACATCCCATGCGCCATCGAGCCTCGTCTGACGCAGGTAGTCGAGCCGGTAATACTCGGGATCATTCGGTACAAATGCGGTGACGAGAGACTGGGCAGATGCTTTACCTGCCCCCAACACAATCAGGGGGAATACAAGCAGGAAGACCCGAGCCATCAGAAGTGTCATGCTACGCAGCATTTTCGGAACGATTTTTAGGCTGTTCTATTAAAAATGATGGTTTATTATACGCTAAAACGCACAAAATTACAAACTGTTCAGGGAGTGAATCTTGAGATCAATGATATCGATAAGGAGATGAGAGTACTGATAGGAGGCGAGCTGAGTATTGAACAAGTCGCGCAGTACGCCAAGCATGTCTATCGCTCCGACAGACGCGAGATACTGGATCAGCACGCGCCAGTCTCCGCCGCTAAGCCGAGATGACTCTACAGAAATAAAGTCTAGAAGCTGATCGCTGTCATGCGTCAACTCATACCGCACGATAGCGTTAATGGTTTTTTCAGTGGCGGCGTTCGGGGAAAGCCGCAGAGAGGTCTGAAGATCTAAAAGGCCTAGTTCGCGCAGTCGAGTTGCCTCGGTCTGTGAAGCAACATACCCAGCCAGTTCGATCCGCGTTAACCCCCTTGTGAGGTACGCAAATGAATTGGTCGGAGATAATTCTATGGCGATCGAGTTGATAGTGAGCGCATATTCAATATCCGACGGACTACCATCGGAAATTCCTCGGAGTATACGCGCGTAAAGCAGCACGTACTGGGCATCAAGCGGCGACTCATTGATATACTCCCTCGTCAATTGAATAAACTGGCGATAATGCACCGAGGTATCCGCGGCCGTGACGCCCTGAATATTCTCGGCCGCGCCAAGATTATTCAATATGGTTCTGTGTCCTCTTGGGCTGAGCGACCATGCCGCGACATTTCTCTCAAGCGCTACGACACCGCTGCTACGGGTCGCAGCTTTTGCCAGATAGCTTGAGGTCACATCACGAACGTGAATCGAAACACTGATTACGACCGCTACCCCGATCACCACGTAACCGAGCGAATTGGGCAAGGACGTAGTTCGCTCAGTGATCTTCACGTCATCATGCGAGTACAATAGCGCGAGTGAAATAAAAAAGTACAACGTATCCGCGATCGAGTGAAAGAAAAGCAACAGATAAATAAAGTACCCAATCGAAAAAAAAGTGATGCAGCGATCTTTCGTCGGCATATCTCTTCGTGAGATCATGAACAAGAGCGGCAACATGATGACCAGCGTATGCGTCAGAAAACCCAGGATACCTTCTTCGGCCAAGTGGTTGATAAATTCGTTGTGAGCCTTGTCGAAGAACGTCGTTTGCCCGACTCCGCGATACAAAGTAGGGTCGTAATATCGCTGGAAGGGAATGTAAAAATTATTTGTGCCCCACCCGGTCAGAGGTCGAGCGACGAAACCGCTTATGGCTATCTTCCATACGATCAACCGATCGCTCGCAACATCGAGTCTTCGAGCGTCCGCAAGATACGCGGTTGATTGAACTGCGACAAATCCGACCGCAGCGAGATACACGAACGCAGCGATAGCTATGACGGTGATATCGCGCCTGAAATCGATACTGCGTATCAGGCTGCCAGATACACGATTAGGCGTCATCCTTCTGATGCCAAAGTAAGCAGCGGCTATCGTAATCACCATCGTATAGGCGAGAATAACCGTCGTCGTCTCGGTCAAATAGATGACAATCATGTGCATGAGAATGACAGCAGCATAATACATCCTGGTAGCTCCTCGGGCAGCGAGAAATGAATACAATGCGAACCCGCTTGCAAGCATCAGGTAGCTGGCAAGGAACGCAGGGTTGCCGAGTGTCGAAAAGACACGCGTGTCAAAAAAATACAAGCCGAACATGTTCGATGCTTGGGCAAGCCCAAAGAGCGATACGAGAAGCGAAATGCCTACAAGATAACGACTGTAGCGGTCCCAGAGCTCGCGACCGCGCATTACGGCAACCAGCGAGAAAAAGAATACATACACAGCGAACCAGTCAAAAAAACCGCCAAACCTTCGCCACTCGCCAAAAAAACTATTTCGTATGTCCAAGCTAAAAAAATTTACCGTGCAGAGCACCAGCAGATGCGCGACGAGTATCGAGGTCATCAGGTTCAAGCGAGGGCGGGTTTCCTTGGCGTAGATCCAGAGCACGATCAACGGGTACAGCTGGCTCAACGCGATGATCCTCATCCACGTCGTTTGTGTGAATACATATGACGATTCAAGATCGATGAGATACAGAAACGGAGCTACCGCTATCAGATACGAGGTAAAGAGCAGATAATTTTTCAGAACTTTCATGGAATCAGTATATGCGAAAAGAGTAAAAAAAGTAAGAAAAATTGACTTTGAATGTGATAGTCAGTATAATCGTACTCAGAAACAATGAGAATACTCAGCTGGAAAAAAACGACTCTGCTTATCTTCGACATAGCGCTTCTGTACGCGTCTTTATATTTAACCATTCTGATCCGCTATCAGACAAACCCAAGCGGCGAATTGTGGCTGCGACACGTCATCCCCTTTTCCCTCCTGTTCGTCATTTGGATAATCGTTTTTTTTATCAACAATTTATATCGCGTACAGCTCGTCAAGCACGATTTTCGATTTTACAGCTACCTCGTCCAGAACATCATCATCAATACGCTCATCGGCTTTACCTTTTTTTATCTTGCGCCCGACTCGCTCACGTCACTTCGGCCGATACGCGTCCTCGTACTCCTGGTGCTTATCTACACCGTTCTCTTTACCCTGTGGCGGCTTCTATTCTACAAGCTTACGACGAATAAAGCACTCGCGAATAAAGTGCTCTTGATCGGCATTCATGGCGAAGCGATCGAACTCGCGGAATACATCGAGCAAAATCCGCAACTCGGCTATACCGTAGCTCTCATCATCAACTACGACCAGTCTCAGATCCCGGAGACGCTCAGGCACATCCACCACGTCAAAACCCTTGCCGATCTGCCCGAGACCATCCGTGCACACAAAATTCAAACGATCGTGACCACGCCAAATCCGGTTCACACGCCGACCATCTCTCGCTATCTTTTTGACACGCTGAACCTCGGTCTGCACTACTACAACTTCCCCGATTTTTATGAAAACATCACCGGAAAGGTACCGATAGCTTCGCTCGAAAAAACATGGTTTCTTGAAAATTTGCTCGAGGGCAATAAAAGTTTTTACGAGTTATGCAAACGTGCTCAGGACATTTGCTTCTCCATATTTTTCGGCACGATATCCCTGCCTTTTATCCCGCTCATCGTGCTCTGCATCAAACTCACTTCTTCGGGGCCGATCCTATTCACGCAGCAGCGGACGGGCCGCGGAGGCAAATCGTTCACTGCCATGAAATTCAGGACCATGGTGGTCGGCGCTGAAAACAGCGGGCCGCAGTGGGCGACGAGCAACGATACGCGCGTAACACGCATTGGTCGCTTCCTGCGAAAGACAAGACTCGATGAAGTACCTCAATTTCTGAACATTATCCGCGGAGAAATGAGTTTCGTCGGGCCACGGCCTGAACGCCCTGAATTCGTCAGTCTCCTTACAAATCAGATCCCGTACTACAAGGAACGACTTCTCATAAAACCGGGTCTTACCGGTTGGGCGCAGATAAACTTCAAATATGGTGAGTCTGTCGAAGATGCGATCACCAAGCTACAGTATGATCTTTTTTACGTTAAGAACAGATCGTTCACGCTCGACCTCTCCATCATTCTGAAAACGATAAACACGGTCTTCAATAGAAGTCTCGGACAATAATGCCGCTGCGTCATCCCAAACCAACAATACTTGTCACGGGATCACATGGCAACCTGGGACGCTTGCTTTCGCGACGCGATGGAGCGACGGGTATTGATCGTGA
>JBBTUM010000073.1:0-3738 GCA_038063795.1 Patescibacteria group bacterium
AGGTGTACGGCTGCAACGAGCGCCGCGTCCGTTATCTTTACGCCGTGGTGGATCTCATATCGTTCCTTCAGTCCTCGGAGGATATTGACAGCGTCCTCGATGGTAGGTTCGCCGACGTACACGGGTTGAAATCGACGCTCAAGAGCAGCGTCCTTCTCGACGTATTTCTGATATTCCTTCAACGTGGTCGCCCCGATCGCGTGCAAGACGCCTCGTGCGAGAGCAGGTTTCAGCAGATTCGAAGCGTCAATAGCGCCTTCAGCCGCCCCTGCGCCGACAATGGTGTGCAATTCGTCGATGAATATAATTATCTTTCCCTCGGAATCCTCGATAGTTTTCAGGACCGCTTTCAGGCGATCCTCGAACTCGCCACGGTATTTCGCGCCTGCGAGCATGAGTCCCAGATCGAGCGAAACAACACGTTTGTCCTTCAAGGTCTCCGGTACGTCACCGTGGATGATGCGCTGCGCAAGACCTTCGACGATCGCGGTCTTTCCCGTGCCAGGCTCGCCTATGAGGACGGGATTGTTCTTTGTCCTCCGCGAGAGTACCTGCATGACGCGGCGGATCTCATCGTCGCGGCCGATGACGGGGTCAAGTTTTCCGGCGCGTGCGCGCTCGGTAAGGTCGATCGTAAACTTGTCGAGGGCGTGAAGCTTGTTCTCGGGATTCTGGTCATGAACCTTCGTGGTCCCTCTGACTTTTTTCAGTGACGCTTCAAATGTCTGGTAGCTCATGCCGTGTTTTTTGAAAATATCGGCGAGAGGGCCGGTCGATCTCAAGAGGCCCAGAAAGAGATGCTCGGTGCTGACGTACTCGTCCTGAAAACGCGTAAGGGTCTCCTCTGCATGGTTCAAGGCAGCGTTCGCCTGCGGCGAGACGTACACCTCGTCCGTCTGGGTTTCGACGGTCGGCATTGCCGAGATCCTTTTTTGTAGATCAGCCTTGAGATTGGGAACAGTGACGCCGTGCTCAACGAGAACGGCGGTGACAATACTGTCCTCCTGCTCGAGAAGCGCCAAGGCGATATGTTCGGGTTCGATCTGAGGGTGAATAAAAGACTTGCGAAGGTGATGGGCCTTCTCAAGTGCTTCCTGAGATTTGTGTGTCAGTCGATTAATATCCATAGGACGATAATATACGAGTATTTAATATAAAAGTCAATGGCGAATAAAAAAATAGCCAATTTTTTGGCTAATATAAAATATTTTAAGGACTATGAGTTATCCACAGAGACGAGCTCCGCGCTCACGACATACCGTTGGGACGTTGAAAAAAGAGGCGTGCAGGTGAAGAGGGTGAGCTTGTTCTCGTCCTGGCTCAGGATGTGCACGTCCTCGGGATTGACGATGAAGGTTTTTGTTACCACGTAGTTGTAGCGGACGCCTTTATAGTCGTAGTAGATCGGGTCCCCTACCTCGAGCTTGTCGATAAGATAAAACGTCTTCGGGTTCGGCGGACGGTACAGCCAGCGATGCGCACTGATGACGATGTTACCATTGGATCCGGGCAGCGCTGAACCCGGGATGTGCCAGAGGCCTTTCCGGAGCGCCTCCTGCGTCTCCCCCTCGAAAACCACAGCGTTCACGCCCATGCGCGGTATGATGAGCTGATTCTCGCCATAGGCCGGAGTCACGTCTGTTGCAGTCTCTGTATCCTCAGCCCGAGGCTCAGATGGCGGGGGGTCTATGTCGGTAGTTTCTTCATCAGATGGAAGTGGCTGGACATCGAAGTCGATGCCTGCCACGTCGACCGTCGCGTTCGCGGCGGCGCGTTCTGCCGCCTCCTGTATGGCCTCTTCCGCGGCGGGGGTTTCCGTAGGCGTGAAAAAGGAAAGAGTACGCAGCACGAAACCTGGCCGCACGAGCGCGAAGGCGAATGCGAGCAGGGTTACTAAGATGAGCACGCGATATGAGGACCGCTTCATGCAGCAGATCCGTCCTTGGTGCGTCGATAGCCGAGCGCGAGGCCCGTTATCGCGACTGCGAAGAGAGCGAAAAGTTCAAGATAGTAGCGCGCGAAATTTCCGCTGGTGGTCGGTAAGGACTCGAAGCCCAGGACCTTCGGGTCTTCAGGTTCGGTCGTAAAGCCGAGAACCTGGACCTGCTCGCCAGCTGCGACCACGAAGTGCAGCTCAGCGCCTGCTTTTTCGGTTTGGCCGGACGCTGTGCAGATCGGGCGCCAGTAGTAGGTCGATCCTTCCTCGAGGTCCGTCAATGTCGTCGTGTGATAGGTAACAGGAGTCGATTCAGTATCCGTCGTGTTCGGGTAGCCGTAGTTCGGCGATCCCGCGGTCGCTTCCTGCGGGCTGGTGCCATATACTACGCGGCAGGTCGCGTTCAAGTTCGTGAACCAGCTGACGAGAGCGGTCGGAATCGTCACGCCATCTGTCGCTTCATTGAAGATCGAGAGGTCGATGCGGCCACCGCCCCCACCGCCCCCTCCACCGTCACAGTTAGCAGTGCAGGGTGGAGTGGGAGTTTCGACGCATTGATTGTCACTGTTCAACGTCATGCCATCAGGAACGCTCGTTTGAGGACCATCAATATTCGGGCAGATGTCGACGACCTCATTCTGGTGATTACCGAAGTTGTATTCGGGTCCTATGACCGCATTCGCGGTCACTTCGAAGCCGTTTGAATTACCATCGGGCAACGTCACGGTGTGACAGCTCGCAGGATAGGTCTGTGTCCATCCGCTCTTCTGTACCTCGCAGACAGAGTACGTGCCATCCGGAAGGTTTTCGAACCAGTACCACCCGAAGTGAGGAGTATCGCTCGAAGTATCCATCGATGTTTCGCCTTGGTCGAGCTGTCCGTTCTCATTGTCGTCGAGGAAAATGGTCCACCCGGAAAGAAGCGGTTCGCCACTATCTACCTCACTGTCATCATTCAAGTCATTCCATTTGTAACCGTGGATCGAGCCGAAGCTCTGCGCGGGCGTATAGGTGTTCGTAAAGGTGCAGGTGACTATATCTCCGCTATCTATAGTGACTTCCTTTCCATTGGCAATGGTTTGGCCAACAGATTCGTTTTCGTACACACAACCGATATCGGTTAATGAATAACCAGATTTTAGATTCTCGACAACAGTGTAGGTTCCGGCATCAACCGTCATCTGGTTCTCGCCGTCAGCCTCGAATGAAATATTGTCTCCTCCGTCGACCGTGAAGCTAAAGTCTTCCGGCTTTGCCGAGCCGCCGTTGTCGTTAACAACGACTTTTTTTACGATGAGCGTCCCCGGCTGGTCATCATTCGTGATCGTACATGTTTTTTCTTCGCCGATGTTGATCGTACCAGAACAATCAGCGCTCAGAGCCTTGTCATAACCCTCAAACGTAGCTTCATCTACGCTGTATGAGCCTTGGTTCAACGTTACCATTACGCCGGTTTCACTACCCGCAAATGAAGGACTTGACACATTGGTGCCGTTCACATTCATCGTGAAGTCCGATGCAATCGCGTCACCGCCGCTATCAGTAACAACGTGTTTTATGACTGTGAGCTTCGGCGCGATGTCATCGTTCGAAATAGTGCACGTGGCCGTCTCACCGGCTGCAATACTTACATCGTCACAATTGTCATGAGACGTAACATAGCCCTGTGCTGTTTCTTCGTCGATGGTATAGGTACCCGGCTCGACCGTCAGTTCATTTTGGCCGTCTGCTTCAAACGTGATAGCACCACCCTCATTTACCGAGAAAGCAAAATCATCGTTAGTTTGTGTGCCACCGTCGTT
>JBBTUM010000074.1:0-5265 GCA_038063795.1 Patescibacteria group bacterium
TCCGTCTCGTACCCGACCCGTTGCAGTACGTTATTGATAACGTCGCCGAGTACGGCATTCCGAAGGTGGCCAATATGCATGGCCTTGTTCGGATTGACATTCGTGTGCTCAAGAACGATTTTTCCGGCTCGCTTCGGAAATTCTGAAAGCGTCGCAAGATAGCGCTGCACGTTCGACAGCAGAAAGTCATTGGAAAAAAAGAAATTGAGGAAACCTGGCTGCTTCACCTCTATCCTCCATCGCGCATCATCCCGCAGCGCATCCGCAAGCGTTTCTGCAACAGTGAGCGGGGAAGTATGGAGTTGTTTTGAGAGTACCAGTGCGATATTGGTCGCAATATCGCCATGCCGTTCCAGATTGGAAGGCGCCACTTCAAATATAGCACTGGAGGCCTCCGGCCAGAGTTTTTTTGCCTCCTTCGCGATATGACTCCGAATCTCTCCAAGAAGATTAAAAGACATATGAGTAGTATAGAGCTTTCACACGCGGATTTCAATCAGAGCGAAAGTATCGCTACTCACCGATACTAATTCCTTCAAGGTCTCGATTGGTTATTCCGAGGGAAAGAAAGCGCATAATCTGATATGCCGCTTCTCCATTCTTCATGTAATAGCGCTTACTGTCTTTTGGATTAATATACCATGCCTGGCCCTTGGCCTGAACTTGCAATAGAATGCGCCCGCGCAGACGATTCGTGAGAGTTCTATCTATGCGAAGAATGCCGCTGCCTTTTGGATTATAACCGAAAAGTACTTCCGTGCCATCGAGGAATCCATCCTCATCGGTGTCCGGTTCCTGCGGATCAGTACCCAAACCCTCTTCCATCTTATCAGGCAATCCATCGCCATCAGAATCCGTATCAGCAAAACGCGGTTCGATGCCTACCGGAATTTTTTCAAGGTCAGCGTTGGTAATACCCAATCCGAACCGGCGTAAACCATCATACGCACTGCATCCGTCAGCGAGATAGTACCGTACCTTAGAAACGATATCGAGATACCATGCCTCCCCATGACTCTCAACTTGGAGAAGAATATATCCGAGTAATCTATTACGGAGCGATACGTTTTGGCTACGCACGAGCAAACGCTCTTGTGCGATAAATGCATTAATAGCATCCTGATTTCTCCCGCTGGTACATGAGGCTTTTGAACCTGAGGATGCTTGCGTTGGCGTCTGTTGTGTACCAGACGTGGTCGGCGGCTGAGTGCTACCTGAAGGATTTGGAGTTACAACGCTACCACCGCCACCTCCTCCGCCACTGGCAGGGGAGCTCATACTGCATGACTGACTGGTCACGGGTCGGCTTGTGGTCGTGCCGCAGCTATTTGCATCAGTACACGTCCTCGTCTGTGTGCCGCTCGAGCACGCGCTCCATTCCGTGCATGTCCACGCCTCGGTGCAGATATTTATTGAAGAAAGCGTGGTAAAGGCGTTGGTTTGGCCCGTCCCGGTATTTTGGAAAGTATCAGTTGATTTCACCCGATAAGTATACTGCGTATTGGAACTCAGATTCCCAAGTATGATCGTATGAGAAGTGACAAGACCGTTGGTCGAGCTCGCCTGTCCAAACGACGACGCAACACCAAACTCGACAGTAGAATTTGCTGATTCATCAGTATCCCAGCGAATCGTTGCAGTCGTTTGTGTGATATTTGTTGATTGCACATTATGGATAACCGGCGGTGTAGTGTCAGTCTGCGACACCGAACTCGTGAGTACCTGGAAACTAATCGTATAATCAGTCGTATTAATGTTGTCTGCTGCGTCCTGGCATCGAACATAATATGCTTGGGTAGTACCGTTCTGTAAGCCGTTTAGCTGCGATGAATGCGTGCTGCCTCCTGTTGTAGCAAAGGTGATTAACAACGAGCTGTAAGCAGTGTTGGCGGTTATTCCATACCTGCAGGTGGCGTTCTCATCAGTGGTGAGACTGAGGACTGTTTGAGTTGTCCCGGCAGAAAGAGGGCCAATGGGCTCGCCGCCTGATCGCACCGGCGGCGTGGTATCGGCAGGAGGAGTTGTCGCGAAGGATGCACAGGGACCGAACGCACTTTCATTAGCCGGTGTTGCGGAGTCCCGCGCTTTATGACGCCATGCATGCACCGTCGCCGAAGCAAGTGTATTTGGGCTCCAGGTCGTGTCACTCAAATAGCTGCGAGTTTGAACCGGCGTTCCGCTGCAGACACCGCCGGTGTACAATTCAAAATAATAGGACACGGGAGGCGTTGCATCAGTAGCAGCAGCAGCCATGAGCGTCGGGGTCGTTGAAATATTTGTTGCACCGTGGGTAGGAAAGACATTGCCCACCCCAGTCGGCGCAGACGTGTCTCCGCTCGGGATTACCTGCTGTCCTAATGACACGACAAGCTCCGGTCGAAAGCCAGCCGCGCCTTCTCGCGAAGTATAATCTGCTCCATCAGTGGATGCTGACGTGACTTTCATGCTGTATATACCGTCAGAAGCAACAAGCGACGTAATGTCAGCTTCATACCAGGTATTAATCACTACCGGTCCCAATGAGGTAACCACAGATGCGTCAGCTGCCGGCGCGTTTGCGGCTGTGACCGATGTTTCCGACCAGCTACTATCGGTGACTCGCCGGATATCTCCTCCCTTGTCAGAGGGGTTGATATTGTAAAGACGCAGCTTAGCACTAGCGACCGTCTGGCTGCCAATGCCGGAGACACTAAATTTAAACAAAAACTCCTCAACGGGGCTTGCGTCTGCCTCAAGTTTGCTATCGGTACCAAAATTTGTTGTCGGTGTAGCAAGTTTAAGCGTTGCATCGGCAATCGGTGTAAAGGTCAAGGTAGTGCCCGATGGCTGGGTCGACGCGGACAGGGTTGCAGCACTTGCTTGAGTGGAATTCAAGGAGGTATTCCCCGCTGCATCGTACGCTTGCACGACGTAATAGTAGGGCGTCTGGGCAGAAAGTCCGGTATCGGAATACGATGCCCCCACTGACGTTGCGATCTGAACGTACGGTCCACTGTTCGCTGCTGACCGCAAAATCTTATAGCCTGCGACAGAACTATTGTCTGTTGATGCTGTCCAGCTCAAATTTATTTGGCTTCCCGAAATCGGCGTTGCTGTGAGTCCCAATGGAATCGTGGGGGCTGATGTATCAACGCCCGCAGAAAGAGTTGTGAACGTTGCATCGCTTGATACGGCAAGGTTGCCAGCAGCATCGCGCGACTTCACCCGATAATGATACAACGTGTTCGGTGAAAGGTTTGCGAGGGAAACAGAATGAGAGGCCGCAAAATTCGAACTGACCAGCGAGCTTTGGCCGTAGGCAGTCGTTGTCCCGTATTCGACCTCGCGGTCAGCTACTTCATTCGTGTTCCACGTAACCGTTACGGATGAACCGGTGATGCCCGATGCGACAACGTTCGTAATAGATGGTGCCGTAGTATCCGAAGGGACACCCGCAGTAGTAACAAAGGGGAAAACATCATATTCGGATGCGAGCGTGCCGCAGGGTATCGCCCCTAGACCAGTATCGAAACCTCGGGAATCTCTCAATTGTTCAATAGCGGCTCCATTCAGGTTTGTGGTGTTCCGTCCTTGGATGGTCACCCCACCTCCGCACGCAGGGCTTGAAGCGCTCAGGAGAAAATCGGCGGGTACGTGTCGTTCAAAACTCGAAGCCAAAAATCTCCTTTGATTGGGATCACTTTCCGAGGAAAGTGCCGGAAAGGCGAGGGTTGAGAAGGCAGGATTGGTCCCCTGGTAGATGGTTGCCCCTGTTCCGTTTTGTTCGTAACCCGTCGCGCTCGAAAACGCGGGAACGGTCGTGTAGCTGCTCAAAAGAGTATCGAAAGAAGTGTTTCCGGTAATCCGGGGAATCACTTTCCAGTAGAGATTCCCGTTGATTAATGCCCCTGAGCCGCTCGATGGGTAGGTAGTATTTATCTTTCCGACGACCATCACCGCTACATTGTTCGCAAGCGTGCTGCCGCTCGGAACAGTCATCCTTCCAAAGTTCATGCCGTTTCCGGATCCGGTGTTCAACATCACAAAGGTGTTGTGCGTGTAATGAATGTTTCCGGTCAGGTTACCGCCGCCTTGTTTGAACATATATTCGTAGCCGTACTTGCCGCCCCCGTTCCAGGTGTTGATCCCGTCCTTGCGGTTGACATAAGGATTCCGGAGGAAAGAAGCTATGTTTCGGTAGAGAAGGACCGGGCCGGTGATTGCTGCGCTGTCCTGACCAACGGAAAGCATGTCCAAACAATTTGCGAAGTAGTTCTCATACATCTCTATGCGTCCGATGTTTGTTGTTCCCTCAATCTCAAAACAATCATCTGCAAAATTTTCGATCCTATTATGGTGGAGCGTCACATTTTTCTCGTCGGTGTTCATTCCAATTCCATCGTGGCCTCCGCGGATGTGCGAGTAGGAGATTGTGACGTCGCGGGCGCCGGACGCCAGGTTGATGGAAGTGCCCCGCCACAGGTCAGCCGGTGCGGGAGGATCCTTCGCGTCACTCCACGCGATCCAGAGCGGGATATCGCCGTAGATGCGCGAGTTTCGAATCGTAATGTTGTAGACGCCCGAGCCTGTGACGCTGATGGTACGGTTGCCGAACCAAGCCGTGATGCCGTCGAAGATTACATTATTTGTGCCGGTGGAGAGCGTGATTGTCTGGAGAGCCTGGTTGAAGGTGATGTTCTTAAAGGTTAGGTAAGATCCGCTCACCGCGAGTGTGTCAGAAGCGTTCGAGAGGATAATTCCATAAGCCCGTGGGTCGGCGTTCTCTGTCGGGAAGATGGTACCGTACCGAGACTCCACGTCCCTCATGTCCTGGGTCTTGGCCAACCTGATATGGATCCGGCTGTCGCTGTCCCGAAATGTCCCCGGCCCGATGTAGAAGGGGGTTGAGCCGTCGACGTAAACCTCACTCGTGCTACGGAACGCCGCCGCGGTAGTGTAGGGCACCAGACCCACGCGTTCGTTATAATATCCGGGAATGCCGTCCACGTAGGCGGCGATCTGACCCGAGGAGAAAGACGCCACCGAGCGGTACTCCCCTAAGGACGCGTTCACCAGCTCCCAATCGCTATTGCCCGGGGTGCGGAACTCCGGTCCGCCCGAGTCAATGACAACCTGCTCGCCCGAGTAAGATTGGATTGTGATCGGCGCCGACGCGGTACCGCTCACCGACGCAGTGGGCCGTTCATAGTAAGTCCCGCCGCGGATATTCAACGTATCGCCAGCCGTAAGCCGAGAAATGCCAAAGGTTACGGTGCGCCAGGGATT
>JBBTUM010000075.1:0-3371 GCA_038063795.1 Patescibacteria group bacterium
GCGCGCAGCGGCGTCTGTATCTCCTGTACACTCTGTCGTCCTCGAAGTACAGCATTAGCCTGAACCAGCCGTCTCAGTTCCTGACGGAGATAAAGCCGGAGCTTCTGACCGGGCGCCTTGAGCTAGAAGGCGATGAGGCGTATATTACTATCAATAAAGACGGCGAGCGGAGCTACCTGCCGTCCATAGATGATTTGTAAGCTATGATTACAAAAAAGACAGTTCTAATTCTTGGAGCGGGGGCGAGTACTCCCTATGGCTATCCTACAGGAGCAACGCTGTATAAAACCATATGCGAAGAGCTTGAAGGATCAGGCACTTATTTACATAAAGCTCTTGTCGACATGAACTATGATGCGTCTGAGATTGCTGACTTTGTCCATGCGCTCAGAAGGTGTGGTAAGTCCTCAGTTGACACCTTTTTGGAACATCGAATCGATTTTTTAAACATAGGAAAGGCTGCGATGGCGGCAGCTTTGATACCACGTGAGGACGAAAAAAAATTGTTTTCGGAGCCGGATGACGATTGGTACAAGTATGTTTTTCAGCAGATGAATGCAACATTCAACGATTTTGGAAAGAATAAAATAGTCTTCATCACCTATAATTACGATAGATCTCTTGAGCATTTTTTGCATGAATCTTTGAAAAATCTGAGTGGACGAACGGATAATGAATGTGCTGCCATAGTTAAGAAAATCCCCATCATTCATTTACATGGATACTTAGGTGGGTTTTCTTGGCAAGTCAAGAAAGGGCGCGCCTACAGCAGTAAAGTTGAAGCAGGTGAGATCAAAAAAGCCAGCACGAAGATTCAAGTAGTTTCTGAAGATGTAAAAAAAATTAAAGAATTTAAACGAGCGCACGAAGCCTTGAAATCTGCAGATCAGATATTTTTTTTGGGCTTTGGATATGATGAGGTCAATATATCTCGCCTAAACACTAAGGATTGGAACACAAATAAAGTGATCGGGGGGACCTCTTGCGGCCTCACCGAGTTGAAACGTAAATCAGTTGAGAATCTGATTGGTGGATCTGTAGGGCTTCACTATAATCGTTATGATAAGACTAAAACATTTTTGGAGGAAGTAGTAAGCTGGATTTGATATGCAACCGGGATTCGACTATATCGGAGTGAACGTCGTCTTCATTTGTCATGATGACGAGGGCAATATATTGATGCATTTGAGAAGCGAGGCCTGTCGCGATGAGCATAATACCTGGGATTATGGCGGCGGAAAGGTGGAATTTGGCGAAACCCTCGAAGAGGCGGCGCGGCGGGAAATCCGAGAGGAGTATGGATGTGAGGTCAGGCATCTCACCTATCTCAATACCGACACCATTTTCCGTGAACATGAGGGTCGAAAGTCGCACTGGGTGGTCAGTGTATTTGTGGCTCACGTGGATCCGCGGGAGATTCGGATCGGAAGCCCCGAAGACATGATTGAGCTTGGCTGGTATCAGCCGAGCCGGCTGCCCGAGCCACTGCATTCTGGTGCGGCTCGGTGGTTCAGGGACTGTCGCAGCGAAATAGACGCAGCAATTACAAAACATATCGAATAACTTTGTACCATGAACGATAAACTTGTCCTGGATCTCGAAACCAAGCAGACCTTTGAAGATGTGGGAGGTCATCATAACTCGCATAAGCTCGGCGTGTCGCTCGTGGGCGTGTATTCATACGCACGCGATCAGTATCGTGGATTTCGGGAGAATGAAATGAACGAGCTGAAGGACTGGCTGTCGAACGCGGACCTTATCATTGGGTTCAATTCGAAGAATTTCGACTTCACCGTCCTGCAGCCGTACTATAAGGGCTTCGACCTGTCAAAGCTCCCGCATCTGGATATCATGGAGGACGTCGTGTATGCGCTCGGACACCGGCTGAAGCTTGAGACGCTTGCGCAGGCGACGCTCGGGCGCGGCAAGTCGGGCGACGGCCTCGACGCGATACGGTATTTTCAGGAAGGCAACTGGGAGATGCTTGAGAAGTATTGCCTCGATGACGTCCGCATCACGAAGGAGATCTACGACTACGGCGTGTCGCACGGAAATATCTGGTACACGAATAACGGTGTCAAAGACAAGATCGCAATCAAATGGGCCGAGGGGGAAACGGTCGAAGATATCGTCCATCGCGCGGTGTCGCGCGGCCTGCAGCTCGAGATCGACTACATCGATGACGATGGGAGCTCCACGACGAGGCGAATCGACATTCAAAGGGTCACTGACAACAAGATCAAAGCATACTGCCACCTTCGGAAAGCGCTGCGCGTGTTCGACCTCACGAAGATAAAAAAAGCCAGGGACGTGGGTCCTATGGCGTCGTTTCAGAAAACACTTCTCTAAAGCCCGTATTCTGTAGAAAAAATTCGCTTGTACTCGGTTGCCCACTGACCCCTTGAAAGAATTTGCCTGGTGTTTCGTCATAGTATCGTGTACAGTGAGGCGTACTAACCGCCATTTTATCAAATAAAAACGTACTCTCATGCTAAAACCATCTAAAAAAATGCATTTTTCCGCTGCTCTTACAGCAGGTTTTTTTGTATCGGTACTGGGACTGGCGCTGCTGACGTTCAGCACCGTTCTCGCGGTGGATCTGCCGGACCTTACGATCGACAGCATCGTGGTAACGCCAAGTTCTCCTCAGACGAACCAGAACGTCTCTATCGTCGTGACCGGCAGGAATGCGGGAGTCCTCTCGCTCACCGATAGCACAGGACTGGACAGCTATACAAGGGTATTCGATAATTTCACGTTTTCCACCTCGACTGAGCCGACGGTGAATCCCGTCCCTACGACAACCGACCCTCTCATTACCGGGGAACTGTTTACCTACACATGGACGGGCATGTTCACGAGCACCGGAACGCAGAATCTTTTGTTTACCGTAGATACGGCGATTAATCTTATTGAGTCGAACGAAACTAATAACACGGCCACGAGCACGGTCACGGTCGTAGCGCCGCCGGACACGACCGCGCCGGTGATAACAGGGCCGACCGTGGCGAACCTAACCGCGACATCGACCACCATCAATTGGACGACCAATGAAGCAGGCACGAGCTCAGTACAGTACGGATTAACGAGCGCGTATGGATCGAGTGTTGCGACTAGCACGCTGGTGACCAGCCATTCGCTTCTTCTCACGGGCCTGACTGCCAGCACGACATATCACTTCATGGTCAGTTCGGCGGACGCGGTAGGAAATACGGCGACCAGCTCTGATCAGACGTTCAAGACCAACAGCGTATCCCATGCTGATGACGATGATGACGACGACGATGAGGATGGTGATGACGATGATGACAATGCTGGAAAGGTGCAAGTGTGCCACTATAATAAGGGCTCGAAGGGATACAGCCTGATAC
>JBBTUM010000076.1:0-4017 GCA_038063795.1 Patescibacteria group bacterium
GATCAGTGATAATCGTCGGACGCTGCATCTTCGTAACACGACCGCTCTCCGCTTGAGGCACCGGCACTAGGGGACGTACTGGCTGCACCGGCGCTGGCGGCTCTCTGTGTACTGCTGTCGCGCTTGGACTGCTCGTCGAAACCACCTCTGGAGGCCGAGATGGAGGTATTGGTGCTGCCGTTACTTGGTTGTACACTGTATCTTTCTTCATCTCGCCGGAGATTTTCATATCCCCACCGCGCGCCTTCTCAACGAACGATTCCGGCCATAAGTCCTGAGACGTCTTTGACATCAAAGGTGTTGCTTCCTTCTGTGGCACAGGAGCTGTGCTAGGGGTCGGACGCGGCGCAGGCTGCGGCGGCTTCTGAAGTACGGGAGGACGCTCATCCACTCGTATCGGCACGCTGCGCGTCGAGATCGAAGGCATGGTTTCCTCGGGGATTTCCTCTTCAACGACCGTACCATCAGACTCCTCGATGCGGGTCTTCAAGTGGCGGGCAACCGACAGCAGCCGGTCAGCCTGCTCAGCGGGCGCCCCATATCCGCGCTCTTCGCGAGAACGCATCAAGGTCTCCCGAGTCTGCGTAAGACTCCTGGACTGCCGGAAGTACGAAAGCAGGGTCTTCGTGAATCCGACGAGCTCCTCTTCAGAAAGCCGCAGCGAGTGCTTCTCCGCGAGCTTTTTTGCAATGCGTGAGATACTATAGCGTTTCTGCGGCGCAATATTGAAAACGGTATTCAGCTTGTCCAGCTCGCGCTGAATTTCCACCTGATCATCGGGATGGAAATGGTGCTCGACCGTCTCGCCCGCCGCAGGCTTCGAAGGCTGCTGGACGAAATGCTCATCAGCCGGCACCGGGGCCAGATCAGTGAACTTTGGAAATGCGACCTCGGTCGTCTTGCTGGCGACAGTCTTCGAAACAGGGCCAGGGGCCAGCGTTTCAGAGTCGGCCAAAAGCTCGTCAAGCTGCCGCAGCTCTCCGTCCTTCAATACTTTGAAACTACCATCATAGTCTTTCACCACGATGGAATCGGCTGCAGGGGTGCGTCCGGTACTTTGATTTTTATTTTCTGGCATTGAAAGGGTTTTTTCGCTGAGATAGGCACTATGCAGTCAATTAAGAATGATGAAATTATACCATATTTCCGTTCATCATCAAAATGGCTCACTTTTTCTGCCAGACGGTTATCTCGCGCCGAACTATCTGGTCTGGCCGAGAATAGTAGAGCAGGCCGCGCGGGGAGAAAGCCAGCGACGGCACGAACTGTTGGACTGAAGGGCGCACGAGCCGCCACCCGAAATTCTCGAATTCCTCGAGGCTGCCGATAGGATATTCCCGGTTGAAAAGGTTGTAGACCGGAAAGACGACGACCATGCGCGCGGTTGGCCCCGTACTGTCACCCGCGACCTTGAAAAGGTCACGGTAGAGACTTCGCACCTCCCGCAGCGCGTCATCAAAATCCGAACGCATGAGACGACGTTTCATGAGAAGACGAGCAGGGCCAAGGTACGGCTCCGTGACGATGGCATCGAAGCGCAGGTCGGGAAAGGCATGTCTGATATCGGCTACGGAAGCGCGCAGGAGCTGCGGCTGTCGGACCCCGAAATGCTCCCTCAGCCACGAAATGTTGTGTTCGGCTTCCGTGATCGCCGCGGGGTCATTGTCGCTACCGTATACGGAATGGACCCCGAGCAAGAGAGCCTCCTGCACGATCGTCCCGCCTCCGCAAAAAGGATCCAGAAGCTTCCCCTCTGTTCTCACCGATGCGAGATTGAGCATTATCTGCGCCAACTTCGGCGGCAGCATACCCCGCTGCGCGTTACGGGCAGGTCTCCCATAATCGCGCCTGCTGTATGAATCGAAGTCCTGCACTGCCTGCGTGATGCCGAGATAGCACCGCTTCCCCTGTACGACGACGATCTCCCGCTTCAGAAGATTATTGGTGCGTACGATCACGGATGAAAGCTGGCGATCGCGGCCGGTGACGAGGCGCGCCTTGTATCCTATATGTCTGAGATGCTTCTTCAGCTGCAGCCCGAGAGCGTTCAGATGCGCGTACGCCTCGTCGGCGCCATATACGCTGATGCCGAAGTTGAACTTCGTCTGCTGCTCTCGAAGCTCGCTCCGTATGCTCTTGAGACACAGGTCGAATGAAATTTCTTTCCAGTGGTCGCAGGTGTGTTCCACGCGCGCTATCTTGATGGTCCCGCCTAGCCGCGAGAGGAGCGCCCCAGGATCGATAGCGCCCTGAAATACCAAAAAATCAGTCGATATCTCAACGATATGTCCGAGCGGCTTCAGAACGACAAGCAGCTCCTCTATCGAGAGCGCTGGGCTTCTGCCCAAGATGAAAATATATGCCTCCATGAGTGCTGTACTTTACCAAGTATACCAGGGAACGCGCGGATTGAGTAGAGATGGAGTATGGATTCGCATGCATATTGACAGCATTTGGGAGCCTATGGTACAGTGCTCGCGATACGTGCGTTATTTCACAAAGTACGCTCATGTATCATCCATATCTTTTCAGATAACCCATCTGAGGGGATCCTTAACTTTAAGAAAGCTAAGGTGTCATGCAGCACTATGAACTGCTCTATCTGGTGACGACTGAGATACCAGAAAATGAGCTCCAGAAAATCCAGAGCGAGGTCTCGGGATTTATCACACAACAAGGCGGTAAGATAGCGAAGGAAGAGCAACTTGGCCGCCGTAAGTTAGCCTACCCGATCAAAGCAGAACGGTATGGTTTTTATATCCTGACGGAGTTCGATCTCGAGCCTGAGCATGCGCTCGCGCTCAGAAAGACCCTTGAGCTCCACAAGCACATCTCGCGCCACATGCTGGTGGAGAAACGCCAGCTCTCCGCGAAAGAAATGCTGATGCAGGAACAGGCGAAGCGGCGCGTACAAGAACGCATGGAAAAACAGGCACAGCGCGATCAGGCGGCGAAAGAAGAAACCTCCGGCACAAAGCACGACCAAAAGATCAGCCTCGAGGACCTCGACAAAAAACTCGACGAGATCCTCGAAACCGACATTATTCAATAACACAGCGTTATGGACCTGAATAAAGTCATGATCATCGGGAATGTCGTCCGGGATCCCGATATCAGAACCACGCCGAGCGGACAGAGCGTTGCGTCCTTTTCGATCGCGACGAATCTGGTCTGGAAGGACAAAGAAGGGAAGCGCCAGCAAAAAGCCGAGTTCCATAATGTCGTCGCATGGAGACGCCTCGGCGAGATCGTAGGCCAGTACGTCAAGAAGGGCGGCAAGATCTACCTGGAGGGTCGCCTCGAGACGCGCAGCTGGGACGACCAGAACGGCATCAAACGATTTCGCACGGAGATTATCGCCGACAATATGATCCTCCTGGATAAAGCCTCCGGACGTTCCACAGCCGATGCAGCACCTGCCTTCTCGAATCAACCGGAACCACAAGCGACAAAAACACCCGACCAATCATCAGGCGAAGAAGAGATCAACATCGAAGATATTCCTTTTTAACATACACAACCATGGCATACAGGGCAACGCAACAAACAAAGGCGCCTCGCATCAAAGTATGCGACTTCTGCATCGGAGCCATCAAAGACATCGACTACAAGAACGCGCAGGGGCTCACCAAGTTCACCTCATCCTATGGGAAGATCGTGCCCCGAAAACGCTCGGGAGTCTGCGCCAAGCACCAGCGAAAGCTGGCAACAGCCATCAAACGCGCTCGCGTCATGGCGCTCATGCCCTATACCCCCCGGTAACGCCGCCGATGTCTATGCTTTCGATGAGCGATATCAAACTCGGTGCATTCCTGACGGTGAACGAGCAGCCGTACGTGGTCACCTTCACGCAGCATATCAAGATGGCCAGGAGCGGCGCGACCTTGCGCACCAAGCTCAAAAATCTCGTCACTGGCGCAACGCTTGAGAGGAGCTTTTCCGGCAGCGACCGCGTCGAAGAGGCCGATCTAGCGCGGCGGAAGGCTACTTTTCTATACTCTGACGAGCAGAACTGCT
>JBBTUM010000077.1:0-1867 GCA_038063795.1 Patescibacteria group bacterium
TTGATGAATTTAAAACGCAGCTACCCGGCGTGTTGTTAACTGAAAAAATGCTCCTTGCAGGAGCGGCTGATTTTTCCACAGCACCCGCCGAGGGAGAAGAGTCAACGTCTCTCACCGCGCGCATGAAACAGGAATTTACCACAGTAAGCATCGACCACGAGCATCTCGGGGCTTTTATCCAGGAAAATCTTATTAGCAAGCTGCCTGATCCGAATCAATTCATGGAGCTCATCCCGGACAGCGTCACCTATTCGCTCATCTCATTGAATGAGGACCGATCAAAGACCCAGATCGACGCAGAGGCGAGCGCATGGATCCACTCACAGAGCGCCCTGCCGACGCTCGATATGAAGCAGTTGACCGGCAAAACACCGGACGCAGCGCGGGCGTACCTGAGCGCCGCGGGCGTACCGCAGGCGACGATCGAGCTTTCCGTGCCCTGGATACCGCTGCTTCCCTTCCTCGAAAATCACATCATTCTGAAGATCCGATAATTCTTGACAATCTACCTGTTCAGGGCTCATAATACATAGCGTCGCAGTTGGGCTGTCTACCACGCAGCTTTCGTAGGCACAAAAGCATACGGATACGCCTGAAGCGTACTAAGCGATTAAAATGAGTGTCCAGCACCACTTTTACTCAAAACGTTTGTCACCCGTCAGGTGTACAGCAGATACAATTGTTACTTTTTAGCAACGTTGTGCATAAAAGTGGTGCTGGGAACTTGGGTGGAACCACTCCGATGACCATCGGAGTCCCAGGACTAAGTTCAGTCGTGGGTTTATTTATTTACACCAACTATGAAAAACGAAAAACTCGAGAATCTCCGACACTCTGCAGCACACCTTCTGGCTGCCGCCGTCATGCGCCTATGGCCAGACACGAAGCGGACCATAGGACCGGTCATCGACGATGGCTTTTACTATGATTTCAAATTTACCGAGCCGCTCTCCGAAGACGATCTCCCAAAAATAGAAAAAACGATGCGGAGCATAGTGCAAACGTGGAAAGAGTTCGAACGGCACGAGGTGACGGCTGACGAGGCGCTAAAAGAATACAAGAACAATAAATTCAAGCAGGAGCTCATCAACGAATTCGCCTCACAAGGAGAGACGCTCACGATCTATCAGTCGGGCGATTTTCGTGACCTGTGTCGTGGGGGGCACTGCGAGAACCCCGCAAAGGAGCTGAAACATTTCAAGCTCATGTCGATCGCTGGTGCTTACTGGCGAGGCAGCGAAAAAAATCCCATGCTCACTCGGGTCTACGGGACGGCTTTCGAGACGAAGGAGGAGCTGAATACATATCTCGCCATGAAAGAGGAGGCAAAAAAACGCGACCACAGAAAACTAGGGAAAGAGATGGACCTATTCAGCTTCTCTCCTCTTGTTGGCAGCGGACTCCCCCTCTATAGCCAACGAGGGGCACTCATACGTCGTTTGCTCAATGGCTACGTGGAGGAAATGCAATCCACTGAGGGCTATCAGCAGGTTTGGACGCCGCAGATCGCGAAAGCCGATCTGTTCAAGATATCGGGTCATTATGACAAATACAAGAACGACATGTTTCGCGTCATGTCGACCTATTCCAAGGAAGAGCTATTCCTGAAGCCGATGAACTGCCCTCAACACACTCAGATCTATGCGTCCCGGCCAAGAAGTTACAAAGATCTCCCGATCCGCATGACCGACTTTGCAATGCTCTACCGTGATGAGCAGCCGGGCGAGCTCAACGGACTCGCAAGAGTACGATCGTTTTCACAGGATGACTGTCATATCTTTTGCAGAGAAGAAGATGTGGATGCAGAAATTGATCGTGCTCTGACCATGACGAAAGTGATCATGGACACGTTCGGGTTCACGTATCG
>JBBTUM010000078.1:0-7245 GCA_038063795.1 Patescibacteria group bacterium
AGGTACGCATCGAGTCTCTTGAATCCGAAAATAAACGATTACGGGACTTGTTGGGCTTCTTTGACACGACGAGTCTCCATGGTATCACCGCGAACATAATAGGTAGAGATCCCTTAGACCCTTCCGTTGTGTACATCGACCAGGGTTCGCGCAGTGGCCTTGCCGTCGGCCAGCCTGCCGTTGCCGCGAATGGTGTACTGATTGGCAAGGTGTCCCACGTTACGATACACAAAGCAACGATCGAGCTTGTCGTGAATGACGCATCAAGGATCGCTGTGAAGACCATTGGCGATACTGGCACCGGTGGCATTTTACGCGGGTATGGCGGGGAAACAATGCGAATGGAGCTGGTTATCGAATCGGAGAGCGTACTACCTGGAGCTGTCGTGGTCTCATCGGGACTTGAGGCATTCGTGCCAGAGAACCTCATCATCGGCGTACTCGGTACTGTGGAAAAATCTCTCGGTGACCTTTTCGCACATTCTGACGTGCAGCCGGCAGTTGATTTTAACACGGTACGAATTATATCGATTCTTCTGCCTGTATGAAGTACTTTTTTCTCACCTGTATTTCATTGATCGTATCGACCGTCTATTTTAGTATGCTGAATTTCTCACAAGCCTCATGGATACCCCTTCAACTTATAACTATTATCTTGATCTGCCTCAATCTATCTTTCTCTAGCTCGCTTTATACGGCCCTCACCATAGGCTTATTGACGGATCTACACTATACATACATTGGTCCGTATATGCTTATATTTCTCAGTATCGTGATTGTATTCAAGACGTTTCAGGACAAGCTTTTCAATTACCGCAATATTGCTTCATCCCTTCTTCTCGCATGTATCTCCGTATTGCAATACTATATGTTGATCGTTATTTCATCTATGGTAATTCACGGCACTACTCGATATGTACAGGCATGGAGTTCAGTTGTCGAGGTCACGACCATGATGATCGTCGTCCTTGCCTATACCATTGGTATTCAATGCGTCATCCTTGGCTTCAGCACCCTAAGAGGACATGAAAGACAATCCGTTTAAAATTCGCGAGGGAACGGTCAGGGACCGTCGGATGAAAGGATTCAATGCGTCCCAGCATGAAGGTGATAATCTGCTCTTTATGCCCGACTTTTCAGGCTGGCTTGGGAAAGGTCTCCGCGGCGGTCGGTTCCGTTTTTTCTACGCCCTGCTCATATTCCTTTTTTTCACATTATTCCTGAGAACATCGTTCCTACAGATCGCACGCGGAGAGAACTATCTCGCACATGCAGAAAGAAATCGTACAAAAGTCCAGGTAGCCAAAGCTCCGCGTGGGATCATGTACGATCGTTTTTTACGACCGCTCGTGGACAATACGAACCAATTCAACGTCTACGTCAATCCACTATTGATCCAGTCATCAGATCAGGCAAGGGAGCTTAGCGCCAAACTTGGCGACCTATTGCCGGATCAGAAGGAGCACATCGATTCGTATGTAGCAGATTACCGACGCCATAAGCAGATTGAGCTTATTGCAGAGAATATACCATATGAGGTCGCAATAAATCTCATTATCGAAGCTGCTGACACAGCGTCTATCCTTGTGCTTTCCGAGCCGACCCGCAGCTATCGTTACCCGCATGAGACGAGCGCTTTGTTAGGTTACATTGGAAAGATCAACGAGGAGGAACTTGCTGCGGAGCCTGACTATGACCCCAATTCAAAAATAGGGAAGTCGGGGCTTGAAAAAAGCTACGAGGGTGTGCTGAAGGGGGTAGACGGAAAAGTTACGACAGAAATCGATGCGTTTGGCAGAGAGAAAGAACAACTCTTGGTCGTTCCCGCTCGCCCGGGGACAGATATGATCCTGACAATCGACCTTGACACACAGCAGCTTCTCGACAAGGTGTTGAGCCGAATCTCAGAAAAAAACGAGGGTAAACCTGCCGCCGGTGTCGTGATGAATCCTCACAACGGCGAGATCCTTGCCCTTGTATCGACGCCGACCTATAATGCCAACCTCTTTACGACAGAATTCGATACAGAGCTCTATAACGCCCTGCTTGCCGATACAAACAAACCGTTATTTTCAAGGCCGCTGAGCGGCTCCTATCCGCCCGGTTCGGTATTTAAGCTCGTCGTCGCGACAGCAGCCCTGAATGAAGGCCTTATCAATGATCGATTCACGATACAGAGTACGGGTGGGGTGTGGCTCGGAGATAGGTTTTTCCCCGATTGGCGTACAGGTGGACACGGCGTGACAGATATCTATAAAGCGATCGCTGACTCGGTCAATTCGTTCTTTTACGCGATCGGTGGAGGGATCGAAAATAAGCCGGGTCTGGGCGTCGATATGATCGAGAGATATGCTCGCAGCATGGGCTTCGGAGCTGAGACCGGCATTGACCTCCCAGCAGAGAGTGCAGGGTTCGTCCCTTCTCGAAAGGAATACGAAGGTGCGGGCAACCGATGGTATCAGGGTGACACCTACAACCTTTCCATCGGACAGGGCTCACTGCTCGTCACACCGCTTCAAGTTGCCCGATATACCGCGATCTTTGCAAATGATTCGTTCGTCACGCCACACGTAGTAAGACAGATCGGAGCTTCAGGTAATGATACCGTCTCGGAGAACGATACTCAATCCTTCTCAGAAAGCCATGGTATCGCAGCAGGCACTATTCGCATTGTACGCACTGCCATGCGCCGTACGGTGACTGCAGGCAGTGCTACGAGTCTTCAAGCCGTGCCTGTCGCCGTTGCGGGTAAGACCGGCACTGCGCAGTTCAATCGCAATAAATCACCGCACTCATGGTTCACTGGATTTGCACCCTTCGACGAGCCTCAAATCGTCGTGACAATTTTAGTTGAAGAAGGCGGCGACCAGAGCTACGCTGTCACAGCTGCACGTGAGTTTTTGACGGAGTATTTCGGTCGATAATGTGTTTTGTCTTGACGCGACTCACAATCCCTTATACAGTGTAACAAATTAATGCCAATGATAATCACGTCACAAGGCCAGGAAAGACTCCGTAAGGAATTAGACCATCTAAAAAAAAACAGGCGGCTTGAGATTGGCGAGAGGATCAACTCTGCAAAGGAATACGGTGACCTCTCGGAAAACGCAGAATACCATGATGCGAAAGAGGAGCAGGCATTCGTCGAAGGAAGGATCCTGGAGCTGGAGCACATCTTGAAGACTGCTGAAGTAGCTGAAAAAACTGATTCGAAAACTATCGGTGTAGGATCAAAAGTTGTGCTTCTTTCCAATAAGAAGAAAGTATCATATGAAATCGTCGGTGCCACTGAAGCAGACCCCTTGAACGGAAAGGTCTCTATCGAGTCTCCCTTAGGGCAGGCGCTTCTTGATCACCACATTGACGAAACAGTGACCATACAGACCCCGGCAGGAGAGGCAACGTATACGATCAGCGAAATTCGATGATTATAAGAAAAATCGCCATCGACCTTGGTACGACCTATACCTTGGTTCACGTCCCAAAAAGAGGGATCATTATCAATGAACCATCAGTCGTTGCAATTTCTGCGATCGACCGAAAAGTGCTTGCCGTAGGTGAGGAAGCTCGCGATATGATCGGGAGAACGCCTGACACCATTATTGCACGAAGGCCCCTGAAGGATGGCGTTATCGCAGATTACAAGACGACCGAGAGCATGTTGAAGTATTTCATTTCAAAGGCAACAGGAGGGATACGTTTCCTGCGTCCGGAGGTGATGATCGCGGTGCCAGCCGGCATTACGTCGACGGAACGGCGCGCGGTCATCGATGCGACACTGAACGCGGGGGCAAAAGCAGCATATATCATAAAACAGCCTATTGCAGCAGCCATTGGCGCTGACATACCTATTGGTTCTGCCTCTGGCCACATGATCGTCGAGATCGGTGGCGGCACATCAGAGATCGCCGTTATTTCACTCGGGGGGATCGTCGCAAATACATCGATCCGCGTTGGGGGGACGCGACTGGACGCTGCTATCCAAGAATATGTTAAAAAGAAATACAATCTTGCGATCGGGGAACGAAGTGCCGAAAACATCAAGATCAAGATCGGATCGGCAATGTATCTGCCCCACGATGAGAGACTCGAGGCTGAGATCAAGGGGAGAGATATGATCACTGGACTGCCGAAGACGATGACGATCAACTCCGACGACATCACGGAAGCACTGCAAAATGAGCTTCAGGGCATCATCAATGCCGTGAAATCAGTTTTGTTCCATACGCCGCCGGAACTCTCGGCGGATGTCATGGATAAAGGCATGGTTCTTTCAGGAGGCACTTCGCTTCTTCGCAATATGGATAAGCTGCTCTCACAGGCAACAGGCGTTGCGTCGATACTGGCGGACGACCCTTTGCTGTGCGTTGCGCGAGGTGCTGGGGTCGCTCTCGACAACCTTGAAGCTTATAAGGTAAGTATTCTTTCGACAAAGTAGGGTGACTATCTACTTCCCCTACCTATTGTCAGACGTTCAATCAAGAATCTTTTCGAAAATGTGGTGGTATGAATCAAAGTAATCACATCCGTAAAGCTCGATATAGCGACTGCAAAAGGATCTGGGAAATTCGAAATGATGAACGGAATAGACATTTTATGACACACACCGACCCTATTCCCTACGCGCAACATACGAGGTGGTTCCGGGAATATCTTAAAAAGCATACCCTGTTCTTGGTGCTCTGCGACAAAAAGAGAGTACAGGGGTATGTGCGATTTGATGCTGAAGGCGCCGGGCTTGTATGTGCTATTGCAATTGATGCAGATGCTCGAGGGCAAGGTCTTGGCACCATCCTATTGAATGGAGCACTGGTCGAATACGCGAAAGAACTCAGCGGAAAGATACTACTTGCCGAGGTCAAGAAAGACAATCAAGCATCAATGAAGCTTTTTTTGAGAGCAGGCTTCATAAGACATGCAGCAACGAAGACCCATAACATATATCGGAAATATTGCTGATTGACAAAATCGAACGTCTATTCTATAGTTTGCTTGCTTTAATTATTTTGATGATCGCCCCGTTTTTATATTATAATAACTGCGGGGAGGAAAGTCCGAACACCAATTCAAGAGCAGTCGATAACGTCGACCGCCCTGCAACTAACGAAGTAGGGTAGGACAAGTACAACAGAAAGTATACCGCCGAGCTCAGCTCGGTAAGGGTGAAAACGTGAGGTAAGAGCTCACGCGTTCATGCAGCGATGCATGTCCGTGTAAACTCTGCTCGGTGCAAGGCCAAATAGGCCCTTCGGGGCGGGTAGGCCGCTTGATCCTGACGGCAACGTCAGGACTAGATAGATGATCATCGCCCACAAGGCACAGAATTCGGCTTATAGAATAGTTAAAGCATGTATCGATGAAACGTGTAGATCTTGCGACTAGTCTCGTTTTGATACCGATCGACTATCTATTCTTGGTTTTGGCCGGATTCACGAGCTATGCTCTTCGGTATCAACCCGTGATCACACGGTTCAGGCCCGTTTTTTTTGAATTTCCGCTCTCAGAATTCCTGCCCTCGCTCTTCATCATTGCCCTGGTCGGCATCATCATATTTGCGTTCGGAGGATCATATGCTATCCAGAGCAGATACAAGGCCTCCGAAATTGTTTCCAAAGCCTTCTTAGGGGTTTCGACCACGGTCTTGCTCGTGATCGTGGTTGTTTTTTTCAAGCGGGAACTTTTTTCGTCGAGGTTTGTCGTCATAACTGCGTGGTTGCTCGCAGTAGTATACGTTTCCATGGGACGCTTCCTGGTCGTTGCGCTCAAGGCATTTCTGCTCAAACGGGGTCATGGTGTTCATAACCTCGTTTTGATCGGGACTGGACAGCCGATCGAGGATATTCGTCGATATTTTGATGAGAATCTGCATTTGGGTTATGCAATTGTCGCCACTTTTGATCAGCTCAATAACGATGCTGAACAGAAAATAGCGCAGATGGTGAAGGAACATGCAGCGGATGAGATCCTTGAGACCCGTGATAGCGCAACTCGAGAAGACCTTGCAGAGGCCTTACAGTTCTGCCACATACACAATCTGTCATTTCGTTACATTGCCGGTCTTTCGCAGACTCGCGCCCTGAACTTTGAGACGGACAGCATCGCTGGTTATCCGATAATCCAGATCAATAAAACGCCACTGACGGGCTGGAGGAGAGTATACAAGCGATTTCTTGATATAACCATTTCATTTCTGGGTATGCTTCTGCTCGTCCCGCTCTTTGTGGTCATCGCAGTTGCGGTCATCATCGATACGCGCGGACCAGCGCTCATTCAATTGGAGCGTATCGGGAGGGGTGGTCGAGTCATTCGTATGTACAAATTCAGATCAATGATACCTGGTGCGCATACGATGAAATCGCGATTCGCTCAGTATAATGAACGAAATGATGGCCCACTATTCAAGATGAGGAACGATCCTCGAGTAACGCGCGTTGGCAGATTATTGCGTAAAACAAGTCTCGATGAATTGCCACAGCTCTGGAATGTGCTCAAAGGTGATATGAGCCTTGTGGGGCCCCGGCCGCACGAACCGGAGGAAGTTGAACGCTATCGATCCGATTACCGAAGCCTCATCAGCATACGACCAGGCATCACTGGCCTTGCACAAGTTTCAGGGCGCTCAAATCTTTCCTTTACCGATGAGGCACGCCTGGACCTCTATTACATCGAGAATTGGTCACTTTTTTTGGACATTCGTATCTTGCTTAAGACACTGTACGTCGTCATAACACTACGCGATGTCGCGTGATCTCAAAATAGCCCTCGCGCATGATCACCTGTTCCAGCTCGGCGGAGCAGAGAACGTGCTGCAGGAGCTCATGAGGTGCTATCCATCGGCTCCGCTGTACACGCTGATCCATCATGCAAAAAACTTCAGTATCGACCAGAGAAGGAATGTGCATACGTCGTTTCTGCAGAGACTTCCAGGAGGACTGAACCATTTTAAGTGGTACCTACCGTTCATGCCCATGGCGTGGGAACAGTTTGATTTTTCCCCCTATGACGTGGTCATTTCTTCAGCATCTGGAATCGTGAAGGGCATTCTTACTCGTCCATCCACCATTCATATCTCCTACTGCCACTCTCCGACGCGTTATCTTTGGAGTGATACACACGAGTATGTGGACAACCTTTTCCTACCTGCAATTGCGCGCATACCCCTTCTACAGCTCCTGAGCAGACTACGTGAGTGGGACCAGGTCGCGGCACAGCGAGTCGATTATTTCGTCGCAAACTCGCAGTATG